>JAFGDY010000320.1 GCA_016931895.1 Anaerolineae bacterium | reverse complement strand
TGAGGAATGAAGGATGAGGAATGAAGGATGAGGAATGAAGGATGAGGAATGAAGGATGAGGAATGAAGGATGAGGAATGAAGGATGAATCTCTTTGGTTATTAAGGTGCTTTTATGACAAAATAAAGTCGGGTTTTGTTGACTTAACCCGACCTACGGACTTCAATTTGGGCCACGCGCGCGCCGTCGCCGTTGTAGATGTATTCGGTTGTAAAAGTGCGGTCGCCAACCCGGGTCAAACGATTGGCGCTGTCGTAAGTGTAATCGAACACTCCGTCGTTGGTCAAGTTGCCGTTCTTCTATTGCTCATCATTGACCACACCAACTTACTTATGCTATACTGCCAGGAGGAAAATTACCCTGATTAAACAGATGAGTATTTTTCAGCCAGCCTCCAGCTCAAATCCAGAAGTCATTCTGGAAATGCAAAATATCTCCAAATTTTTTACCGGCGTTAACGCCTTACGCAACGTGGATTTTAACGTTTACCGGGGCGAAGTGCACGTGGTGTTGGGTGAAAATGGGGCCGGCAAATCCACCTTGATGAAGATCCTGGCCGGCGTTTATCCTGGTGATACCGGCCAGATGAAATGGCGCGGCCGGCCCGTGCAATTCAAAACGCCGCGCGAGGCGCAGCAGGCCGGGATTAACATTATCTACCAAGAATCCAGCCTCATCTCTCACCTTTCGGTGGCGGAGAACGTGTTTTTGGGCCATGAACCGGCCCGGTTACCCGGCTTGCCCTTTATTGATTGGGGCCAGATTTATCGGCAAACCCAACAGCTACTGGAACAATTGGATTTGCACCTTGACCCCCATACGCCGGTGGCGCGTTTGGGCGTGGCCGAACAGCGGATGGTTGAAGTGGCCAAAGCCTTGCGCCAGTCGGCAGACCTGATTATTATGGATGAACCAACGGCCAGCCTCTCTCACCCGGAGGTCGAAACTCTATTTCGGGTCATTCGCACCTTGACCACGCAGGGGGTAGCTATTGTTTACATCAGCCACCGTTTGGAAGAGACTATGAAAATAGGCCATCGCGCCACCATCCTGCGCGACGGGCAAAAAGTGGCCACCGTTTCCCTGGCCAACACTCCCCCCGGCAAACTGCTCCGCCTGATTGTGGGCCGAAACCTGGACGACAAATTTCCGCAACGCCGCCGTTCACCCGGCCCTGAAATTCTCCGGGTTAAAGGGCTAACCCGTTACGGGGTGCTGGACGACATCTCGTTTAACCTGCGCGCCGGTGAAATTGTGGGCCTTACCGGCCTGATGGGTTCCGGCCGCACGGCCCTGGTGCGGGCCATTTTTGGCCTGGACCCCTTTGACGAAGGCACAATTTATATTGACGGCCAGCCCACGGTCATCGGCTCTCCCCAGGAAGCCATTAACCTGGGGATTGGCCTGCTTACCGAAAATCGAGAGGAACAGGGTTTGATTTTAGAAATGAATACGGCCGACAACATTACCCTGGCTGCCCTGGAACGCGATTGGCCCGGCCCGTTTCTGGACCATGCCGCAGAACAAAACCTGGCCGAATATTACATTGACCGGCTTAATATTAAGCCGCCCAGCCCCCAGCACCTCACCCGTTTTCTGTCCAGCGGTATGCAGCAAAAGGTCATTCTCTCCCGCTGGCTGGCTACCAAATCGCGGGTGTTGATTTTTGACCACCCCACCCGCGGCGTTGACGTGGGCAGCAAGGTGGAATTTTATCGTTTTATGGCTGACTTGGCCGAACAGGGTGTCTCTATGCTGATGGTCAGTTCAGAGTTGCCGGAAATCTTGGGTATGTGCGACCGGATTCTGGTATTGCACCAGGGAACATTGGTGGCTTCCCTCCGCCAAAACGAGGCTACTGCCGAAGCCATCATGGCTTATGCCACAGGAGGACTGCCCAAATGAACAAGCCTGGACTGAGGTTGATGCCTCACCGTCAAATCCCCTGGCCGGCCATCGCCGAAAAATTAAGCCGGGGTTATGACCAACTGGGGTTGCTCTTTGGCCTCATCCTGCTGTTGTTTATTCTTTCATTGTTATCCCCCCATTTCCGGCAACTCAACAACTTTATGCTTATTTTGCAGGAAGCTTCGTTTGTGGGCATTGTGGCCGCCGGGCAAACCCTGGTTATTTTAACCGGGGGGATTGACCTATCGGTAGGCTCTATTGTGGCCCTGACCGGCATTGTGGCCGCTCTGTTGATGACAGGAGCGGGCCCAGTGCCTGCCCTGCCTCCCTATCTGGCTATCGCTTTTGCCCTGGGCGTGGGGGCCTTGATTGGCCTGGGGCATGGCTGGCTGATAGCCAAACGAAATATGCCTCCCTTTATTGTGACTCTGGTGAGCCTGGGTATCTTGCGGGGCATAGCCTTGGTCATTACCGAGGGCCGGACCATCCATTCCCTGCCCGACGAATTCAAGTGGCTGTCCGACGCATCCATAGGCGGCATCCCCATGCCCGGCCTGATTATGTTGGCCACCTTTTTGATTTTGGGGTATGTTCTGCGCAATACCAAAATGGGTCGTTATACCTATGCCATTGGCGGCAACGAAACCTCGGCCCGGCTGTCGGGGGTGCCGGTAGACCGCTACAAAATTTACACTTACATGCTCAGCGGCTTCTTATCGGCCCTGGTGGGGATCATCCTGATTGCTCGCCTGGATGGAGCGGTTTACACGCACGGCGAAGAGTATGGCCTTAACTCTGCGGCCGCAGTGATCATTGGCGGCACAAGTTTGAGCGGCGGCATCGGCGGGGTTTGGGGCAGTTTGATAGGTGTCCTGATTATGGCCGTGGTGCAAAACGGCCTGGTGATGCTCAATATTGCTTACCAGTGGCACGGCATTGTGATTGGCCTGATTATTCTGCTGGCCGTTTTTTTTGATATGGAACGTCGCCAGGCCCGCCAGTCAATGTCTAAAGTTCGCACGGCCGGCCAAACCATTGCCGAGAGCACTTATTTGGAGGGCATGGTCACGCAGATCATACAATTGATTGAGAGCCGTTTTGGTTCCCCCTACGTGCGGATCTGTTTGATTGACCCCAAAATAGATGAATTGGTGGAATGTCGGGCCGATGGCCAGGCGGTTGTTCAAACCAAAAGTATTGCCCACCGGGTAAAAACAATGAGGCGGCCGGTGATAGTGGATGATCTCTCTCACCGCGACGGGCGTGAGATCGTTCCGCTGGAGGTTCATGTTCAATCGGCGGTGGCTATTCCGCTCATTTCTAATGAACAGATGATCGGCGTGCTTGAAGTGCAAAGTTTGGTGGCCCATGCTTTTGGCCCTGAAGCAGTTAAACGATTGCTTGAATTGACCCAGGAAATCATCGCCCCCCTCAGAGATGCCTGGCTGCTGGAATGTGGCTGGCTGGCGGAGCAAACCCGCAATGTTTTGCGCCATCTGTGGGACGACGTTTACCTGGGCCGCAGCCCGTTGGCCGAGTGGGCCTTTCCCGGCCTTGATCTGGCTCCCGAAGGCGGCCCGGCGGCCCGGGGGGGGCGTTTACGCCAATTACTGTTAGAAACTACCGACAAGCTCAATCCCGCCCAGAATCCCGGCGGGCCTCGCCCAACCAACCGCCGTTACGACACCTTACGCCTCACCTATCTGGAAGACCTGACCGTAGACGAAGCGATTAAAGAACTTACCGTTAGCCGCCGCCAATATTTTTATGATTTAAAAGATGCCATCAACGCCCTGGCCCATCTGCTGGTGCGGACCCATCAAATCCGGTAATAACTCCTTTTTGCACTTCCCTTGCACCCTTTTGCATCCCTCCTGCATCCTTTCTGCGCTAACATTGCGTTCCAATTCTCGACAATACTTCCTATAATTGATAAAATGGCTATTAAAACCTCATCATAAAAAATAAGCGTCCGTCGCTAATTCTTCACTATAATAAAGCTTAACTTCAGGATGTCTCGGAAAGTGGGTGCGTCCCAAAATTTTGGCAGTAGGGACAGGACATTGTCCTATCCCTACCCTAATGGCCTAAAAATTGGGACAGACTCCGGAAAGTATTGATCCTTGTGTCCAAACAGGTACTGTGTTATACTTTTCATCTGGTTTTATCGGGTTGTCCCGGTAAGTACTTGTCCCCAACCTGTTTACGCTTCCGCAATACGCCATACCCCCTCCAAAACGTACCTTGTATGGTCTATCCGGTTCCATCCAAAAGTGGTTGTTGACTTTCCGAGAAATCTCCATCAAGAAAGGAGGTGCATTCAGAAAAGTCATCTTAGCCAAAAATATGCCTAACCCCAAAACACAGGTAAAGGAGGTTTATTGCCCAGAAAAAATAGTCAAACGAGTTTAAAGGTAAACCCAATCATTAAATGTTGAGCATCTAATTATCTATCACAAAGAGGAGATTGACAACGATGTATCACAAAACAAAACACATGCTTATTTTTGTTACCCTTTTAGCCATCTTGGGTTTGCTCTTGGCGGCCTGCGCCGGCGAACCGCAGGTGGTCGAAAAAGTGGTTACCAAAGAGGTAGAAAAGCAGGTCGAGGTCGAGAAGGTGGTAACCGTTGAGGTTGAGAAGGAAGTAGTCAAGGAAGTGGAAAAGGAAGTGGTTGTCACCGCCACCCCGGAACCCCAGGCCAAACAACTGGAAATCTTCCACTGGTGGACCGCTCCCGGCGAGCGCGAAGCAGCCGATGCCATGTTCGCGGCGCTCAAAGACAAATATCCCGATATTGAGGTTGTGGAGAACCCGGTACCGGGCGGCGGCGGCACCGAACACCGTATCGTCCTCAAAGCCCGCATCACGGCCGGTATTCCGCCCGACACGTTCCAGACCCTGGGCGGCGCCGAGTTGAAGGACTATGTTGACAGCAATGTCCTGGAGCCTCTGGATGATTTTTATGCGGAAATGGATTACGCTGCCAAAATTCCCAAGCCCCTGCTCAACGCTGTGTCCATCAATGGGCATCCCTACTCGGTTCCGTTGAACATGCACCTGGAAAACATCCTGTACTACAATCAAAAGTTGTTCGACGAACTGGGCCTCTCTGCGCCTGCCGGCTATGATGACTTAATGGCCGCTTGTGAGGCTATCCAAGAGGCTCAGCCCGACATGGCCTGCCTGGCCGTCGGCTCAAAGGACAATTGGTCCGATGTTTTTGTGCTCGACACCATTATGATGGAGTTGGGCGGCCCTGAGTATTATGTCCAATTTTTCAAGGGCGAAGTAGACGTTGCTAACGACCCCATCTTCAAAGAATCGCTGGAGAAATTTGCCGCGCTACAGCCCTACATCAACGCAGATCACTCCAGCCTGACCTGGGACCAGGCCGTTTCCGCGGTTGGCTCCGAACAAGCGGCCATGACCATCATGGGTACCTGGGCCATCGGCGCCTTTATCAAAGGCTCAGGCTGGGAACCGGGTGTTGATTTTGGCGCAGTGAACTACCCCACCGTACCGGACCGCATCTTGCTCTTCCACCCCGATACCTACGGCTGCACCGTTGGCGCGCCCAATATGGCCGAGTGTTTGAACTGGCTGGAGGTTGTGGCTTCACCCGAACTGCAGATTCCCACCGATGTTACCCAGGGCGGTATGTTTGCCCGCACCGATATTGATCCGACCGAGTTCCCTGATCCCATCCGCCAGGAGATGCAGGAGTATGTGAGCAACAACCCCGACAAGCTGATCCTTGACCAGCACGGCACCATTCTGCCCAATGCCGCTCAGGTGCAGTACCGGGTCATCATCTCCACCTTCTTCGCTTCAGCGGACCCGGATGTTGACGCGACCATCGCCGAGACAGCCGATATGATGACAGTCTTCAACGTTAAGGAAGGCGCAGCCTGGTATCAATGGCCGTAATGGTTGGCAGAAGTCGGCCACTTGATGAATCGTGCTCTATGCGGTAAAGACGAGCCGAATATAGGATAAATCAGGTAGGGATACATGCCCCGTGTGTGTGTATCCCTACCTAAGTTTAATCAGTCAACGGGTATTCTTCCTGTTTAGGGCTAAGGATTTAGGTTCTGTTGACATTTGCCCAAAAGTGTCATTTCGAGGAGCAAAGCGACGAGGAATCTCCGGTAATATTGATTTCCAATCCGTAGCCTAAATTAACTCAGCAGAGGTGATCAGGGTGATTGCGACCGAGACGCAAAAAACAATAAAATCTCAAAAAATTTGGGCGGCTATTACCGAATTTCTGGTTTTTACCTTGCCGCTGCTGGTTTTCTTATCCATCCTTTATGGAACGTTGTTCTGGAACTTTTACGTTTCTATGGCCGATTGGGTCGGCACGGCCCCCGACTATACTTTTTCTGGGTTGAAGTGGTATCATTACCTGTTCAACCAGGGCCGTTTCTGGGTTGATGTGGGGAATAATCTAAAATGGTTGATTCTGGGGGTGATCCCTACCTCAATCGTGGCCATTTTTCTGGCTTATCTCCTGGAGTTGGCGCCCTTTCGAGGGGTTGAGGCGTATGTCCGTACCCTCATTCTCTATCCGGTGGCCATGTCCTTTGTTGTAACCGGAACAATCTGGTCGTGGATGTACCAGCCGGAGAAGGGGGTGTTCAATACCTTGCTGGGCTCCGTGGGTATTCAATCTCCGTTTACGTATACCAACAACCCAAGCACGGCCACTTATTGGTTGATTCTTATTTTTGTTTGGCAGTATCTTGGTTTTTCCGTTATTATTGTTCAATCCTCTTTGCGCACCTCTGAACTACAAGAGATGGTCGAGGCGGCCACGGTGGATGGCGCTTCAAAACTGAGAACCCTGTTTGCGGTGATTATTCCCAATATTCGCGCCGGCATCCTGGTGTTGGTATCGCTGTTACTGATTTCCACCTTGAAAGTGTTTGACATTGTTTGGATCGTCACCAGAACCGGCCCGGGTATTGCCACCGACGTGCTGGCGACGAACATGATCGTTACTGCTTACGATCAGCGCCTGGCCTCGGCCGGCGCGGCGATTGGCGTGATCATCTTTCTCCTGGCGTTCATCATCGTCGTCCCGTATACTATCTATGCCTTCAGGAAGTGGTTCGAATGAAAAGTAAAAGCACAACCCTCAAAATCATTGTCTTTATAGTTCTGGTGATGTTGACCTGCGCCTATATTTTGCCGATCTACGTGATGATTAATAATTCCCTAAAGACGCTGCCCGAAATCACTCAGCGAACGTACCTGGCCTTCCCCGCCTTGCCTCAAATTCAAAATTACACCGATGCGTTGTTTGGCAGCCGGAATTTCTTGATTCCGATGTTGCGCCCCATCATCAACTCGACGATCATTACAGTAGCCGTTACGGCGCTTGCTGCGTTCTTTGGCAGCTTGGGAGGATACTATTTGAGCCGGGCCAAATCTACCTTTACCCGGGTAATCTTTATCCTGGTTGGCATTGCCCTTTATTTGCCGTACCAGGCGGTCATTATCCCTCTAACCACCATCACCGCAAAGTTCGGGCTAATTAATTCGCACCTTGGTTTAATCCTCTGTTATTTAATTATCAACCTGCCTCTGGCTTCGGTTTTGATGGGCACCTTCTTCCTGGGTATTCCCAGGGAACTAGAAGAGGCTGCGGAGGTAGACGGCGCTTCCAGGGTTCAAACCTTCTTTTTAATCGTTTCCCCCATCTCGTTGCCGGCTTATGCCTCGGTGTCCATCATCATCTTTACTCAGGTCTGGAACGAATTCTTCATTGCCCTGACCCTGGTTACCCCGAAAACGCAAACCGTGCAAGTGGCTATGGCCATGACCCAAGGGAGTACTATCTCACCTTACAATCTACAAATGGCGGCTTCACTGTTGACTGTTTCGGTGCCGCTGGTGTTCTTTCTGCTGTTGGGGCGGTACTTCATCCGAGGCCTCCTGGCCGGCGCATTGAAAGGGTGAGATGATGTAGGTGAATAACCTACTTTGATACCCGGTTTCAACAAGGATCCCCCCATGTCAAACCCAATCCCCCTTGTCAAAATGTGTAACATCCACAAAAAGTTTGGCGCGGTGCAAGCATTACGGGGTGTTGATCTAACTCTGTATAAGAACGAAGTGTTGGGCCTGGTGGGCGATAATGCCGCCGGTAAATCTACCCTGATGAAAATTTTAACCGGAGCATACGCTCCAGATCAGGGAGAGATTTTTGTTGACGGCCAGGCGGTGCGTTTTTGGGGGCCTGAGGAATCACGCCGGCTGGGCATTGAGATGGTGTACCAGGATTTTGCCCTGGCCAACAATCTTGACATCTCCAGTAACATTTTTTTAGGTCGGGAGGAGGTGCTGTTCAAGGTAGGCCCCCTGAAAATTATGAACAAACCCCTGATGGAAAGCAGAGCCAAAAGGCTGATGCAGCGGCTCAAAATTGATATTGCTTCGGTCCGGGCCAGGGTGGAAAATCTATCCGGGGGCCAGCGCCAGGCCGTGGCCATTGGCCGGGCCACTGCCTTTAATGCCCAAATTATCATCATGGACGAGCCAACCGCTGCCATGAGTATTGCGGCCATTGAGGAGGTGATGGCCTTGATCAAACAACTCAAGGCCCAGGGCGCATCCATTATCATTATCAGCCATCGCCTGGAAGATATTTACCAGGTGGCCGACCGGGTGATTGCGTTGCGGCACGGCTATAAAGTGGCCGACATGCCCATCAACCACCACACCGTTCACCACTTCCGCGATGAGATGGTGGCCTATATCACCGGCGCGCGCAATGATTTTGCCGGGAGTGTCCCTGGATGATAGAGCATAAAATCAGCGCCGGCGGCAAACAAACCGGAGCCAACTTTTGGAGGCACTATCTCCTCAAAGACTTGCTTGACAAGTTTGGGCCAATCCTGATCCTGCTTTTGATGCTCATCACCCTCTCCACATTTAACCCCTTTTTTGGCCAATTCAATAATTTTATGCTGATTACCCTTGAGGCGGCTACCATTGGCATTGTGGCCGCCGGTCAAACCCTGGTGATTCTGAGCGGCGGCATAGACCTGTCGGTGGGGTCATTGGTGGGCCTGACCGGCGTTATTGCCGCCGGGATGATGAAATGGGGCGTGGGGCCTATTCCCCCGCTGAATTCGTACCTGGCCTTATTGATGGGCTTGCTGATGGGCACGCTCGCCGGTTTATTGAACGGCCTTCTGATTACCAGATTCAAAATATCGCCCTTTATCATCACCCTGGCCACCTTAAGCGCCTTCAAAGGGTTGGCCCTGGTTTACAGTAATGCCTCGCCCATCCATCTTTTGCCCGACAATTTTAAATGGCTTTCTGACGCCCATCTCTGGCGTATTCCCATGCCGGCCGTGCTGATGGTGGTGGTTTATTTTTTTTGCTGGTGTTTTTTGAGTTATACCACCCTGGGCCGGCATAGTTATGCCATTGGCGGCAACGAGTTGACGGCCAGGTTAACCGGGGTAGATGTAAATAAGTGCAAGCTCTATATTTATGGCATCTCCGGCTTTCTCAGCGCCCTGGCCGGGGTGATCCTCATTTCCCGGCTTGACGGCGGCATTTACACCAACGGCGAAGGCTATGAGTTGCACGCCATTGCGGCCGTAGTGATTGGCGGGGCCAGTTTAATGGGCGGGCACGGCGGTATTTGGGGCACCCTGGTGGGCGTGCTCATCATTACCACCATTAATAATGCCCTGGTGATGTACAGCGTTCCGGCTGAATGGAAAAGCGTGATGATTGGCACCATCATTATCCTGGCCGTGCTCATTGATGTGCTGCGCAAACAATCGCGCCAGGCCTGATTGCGGCGTGGCCGGGCCGGGAGTATTTTAAAGAGGAGAGAAGATTGTGCCATGATGGGTCAAAAAGTTTTATTGGTGGTGTTCCTGCTAACGCTTGTTGCGGCCCAATGCCAGCCCGATACCTCCCCTTCGATGGCCAAGGCGGAAGCCGCCGCCAAGAATATTCGCGTGGCGGTGGTGCCGCCGGGTTTTACCAGCCCGTTTCACGTAGCCATTAAAAGCGGGGCGGTGGAAGCGGCTGAAACACTAGGGTGGACGGTTGACGTGGTGGCCGCTGAGCGAGAAGGCGATTTTGCCGGTCAGGTAACCGTGGTTGAGCAAGAAATCCAAAAAGGAGTTTCGGCCATTGCGGTTAACCCCATTGACGCCAAAGCCATTGTTACGGCCGTCAGAAAAGCCAACCAGGCCAATATCCCTGTGTTTATGCAAAACCTCATCACGCCGGTGGATGAAGGCACAGTGATTGAGTACATTGGTTACGATCAGTGGAGTGGGGCGGCCAAACTGGCTCGCTATACCTGCGTTTTGCTCGACGGGCAGGGCGAGGTGTTCATCCTTACCGGCATCCCCGGCTTTCACGCCAATCGCCGGACCCAAGGCTATAAGTGGGGGCTTGAACAGTGGTGTCCCGGGGTTAAAGTGGTGGGAGAACAAACCGCCGAATGGGAACGCGAGAAAGCCGTTAACGTGGCTACGGCTGCCTTGCAACAAAATCCCGATATTGATGTATTTTATGGCAATTCCGACGAGATGGGCATTGGCGCGTGCCTGGCCGCCCAAAAACTGAACCGGATGGTCAACCAAGATGTTTGGTGTGTCAGCATTGACGGCAATGACGTGACCCTGGATTTGATTGAAAAGGGGCAGACCACGGCCACTTTGGGTGTTTATCCCCGCATGATGGGCCGGATTGTGCTTGAACAGATGGCCAAAGTGCTCAACCACAAGCCGGTGCCTTATATTTTAGAAACGCCTTCCACGGTGGTTGATATTGAGAACGTGGCCGCTTACAAGGCTGGCACTACCTGGATTGAGCCGGTAGAAGGCAAACCAGAGTTTGATAATGGCCTGCCCTCCGGCGAGTTTGCCCAGGATTGAGCGGCAAATGATCGGCTTCCCCAATGTAGTTGTTCAGTTAATGTTTTTGGTAGGAACAGGACATTGTCCTGTCCCTACCGGCTGGAAATCCAAATTCTTTTTCTAACACCTATAGTCAGGCAACCCCGGTCAGGGTCGCCAATTCCTGCTGCGTTTTCTCCGGGTTGGTAAAATGCAGGGCGGCCATCCCAACCCGTTTGGCCCCTTCAACATTTTCCAGAACATCATCCACAAACAGCGCCTCTTCCACCGGCACGCCCGCGCTGGCCGCCGCCAGGCGATAAATTTGGGGATCAGGCTTCATTAGCCCCACCTCAGACGAAATGACCACGCCGTCAAAATGTTCAATAAAGGGGTAAACCGTAGCCCACACCTGGCGGGCATCATCGGCAAAGTTACTGAGAATGCCGGTGCGATACCCGGCCCGGCGCAAACGTTGAATATAATGCACCAGGGGTTCATTCATAGCATCCCCGGCAAAAAAATCATGGCGCATTTGGGCCAGGTCGGCTTCGTTCAGGCCAAAATAATCGCCCAGCCAGCGCCAATGCCGGTCAAACGTTTTTTGCCCCAACTGCGCCTGCCGGCCCGATTCCCCGTTGAAGACAAAACTTTCAAATTGCCAACTATCCATCCCCAACCGGGCCGCCCACTTCTCCCGCCCGGCTCGGCTATGTGTGCGAATAAGCACGCCACCGACGTCAAAAATTGTGGCCTTCAGTTTGCTTCTGGGCGTGGCCATAACTTTTAACTTTCCTGAGAAAGTAACATGTCCGTCAGGGCCAGGATGTGGGCGGGAGAGGTGCCACAACAACCGCCCACCAACTGTGCCCCGGCGGATAAACATTGCGACATACCGGCCGCAAATTCCTGGGGCAGCATGTCAAACACAGTTTGCTCGTCCACTAACTTGGGCTGGCCCGCATTAGGTTGGGCCATAATAGGCAATGAGGTGGCCTGGCGCATCATGGCCACCACTTCGGCCATTTGCACGGGATCAATGCTGCCGCAATTTGCGCCAACGGCGCAGGCGCCGGTTTCGGTCAGAGCTTGGGCACATTCCGCCGCCGAATTGCCCATCATGGTGCGCCCCCCCTTATTTGACGTGACAAAGGCTATTGAGGCGATGACCGGCAGGTCAGCCGCATCCTGGCAAGCCCGCAGCGCAGCCAGGGCCTCGCGCAGGTCAAACATGGTCTCAATGATAAAACCATCAACCCCGCCTTCGGCCAAAATCAGGGCCTGCTCCTTAAAGGTCTCGTAAGCCGCTGTTTCCGCCAGGTTGCCGTAGGGTTCCAGCATTTGGCCCGTTGAGCTAAGATTGCCCAAAACGTACTGGCCCGGCTGCGCGGCGGTTCTGGCCAATTTGGCTCCGGCCAGGTTGACCTCGCGCACGTCTACCTTCAGGTTATGGGTTTCAATGTAAATCCGGTTCATGGTCAGGGTATTGGTGATCAGCAGGTCAATGCCGCAAGCAGCGTACTGTTGGTGTACGGCCAGCACTTCTTGGGGATGGGTCACGCTGTTCTGGCCGCCCATGGCCAAACCGGCTTTGGCCAGTTGGGTGCCCATAGCGCCGTCAAGCAGGATGGGTTTTTTGGATAAAAGAAATTCTGAAAGATTCATTTTGGTGATGTCTCCTGGGTTTCGGCCCGCAGCTTTGGTAATTGGGCCATCACATAGGCCGCCACCAATGTGGCTTCGTGTAGATAACAATCTACAAAATAAGTGGCAAATTCCTCACCCTGGCGCTGTATAGCCAGCCCATCCCTAAAAGCCTGTACCCCGGCCAATTTCCGGTCGAGCCGGATAAAGGTGAAACGGTTGCTGGGGAAAACAAGCCGCTGATTGGTGCAGAAGAGATTGCCTTCATCTTGCCAGGCCATACCCCGGCGGGGAACAAGTTCAACCGGCCGGAACGAACCGCCCTCTGTTAACGGCTGGCCGTGGCCGCGGCGCAGGCCGTTTACCTGAAGCAAACAGGTTTCATTTAACTGCTCAAAAATGATCCGGGCCACCACGGTTCTCACCGGCCGCAACACTGCCAGCGCCCCCGCGGCCAGGGCGGCCAATTGGGAATCGGCGTAAACGTTGCCCAATACCACCTGGAGCGGAGCGGGCCGCAGGGCTACTTTGGCCAGGCTCTGCCGGGCCAGGTGGTAGTCGCCTTGGGCCAATTGTGCCACGCCCAACCGTCCTTTTTTGAACAAACCCAACACCGTGCGTTCATGGAGCGTCAAACCGCACCGCTCGCACCGATAAACCGAAGCCGCCGCATGCCAGGCCACCCTCCCCTGGTTGCATAACGGACATTCCTCATACAAGATTTGTTGCGGCATTGCGTTGTCTCCTACTTCATCAATGATTTCAACGCGGCCAGGAACAGGGTTACGTGCTCTAAGCGAGACGAATAGCCCATCAAGCCAACCCGCCACACTTTCCCGCCAAGTTGGCCCAGGCCACCGGCAATCTCAAGATTGTATTCGGCCAGCAGCCGTTTGCGGATGGTCAAATCGTCCAGCCCTTTTGGCAGGCGGGGGGTGGTCAACGGCGGCAGGCGGTGGGCCAGGGGGACGTGCATACTAAAACCAAGTTCTTCCAGGCCGGCCCACAATAGTTCGGCATGATGGCGATGGCGGGCAAACCGGGTTTCCAGTCCTTCCTCATAGATCAGGCGCAAGGCTTCTCGCAGGGCGTAATTCATGGAGATTGGGGCGGTGTGGTGATAGGTGCGTTCACTGCCCCAATATTTTTCCACCATGGTCAGGTCAAGATACCAGTTGGCTATTTTGCTCTGGCGCTGTTGTAACACCTGGCGGGCGCGTTCGTTGACGGTTAAGGGTGAAATACCCGGCGGGCAACTGAGGCATTTTTGCGCCCCGCTGTAGGCAATATCCACCTGCCACTCGTCAATCTTCACCGTCGCCCCGCCCAACGAGGTGACGCAGTCAATGAGCAACAGCCCCCCAAAACGATGCACCACCTCCGCCATCCCTTCCATGGGCTGCATAGCCCCGGTTGAGGTTTCTCCATGCACCAAGGCCACCAGTTTGGCCGGTTTCTTTTTTAGCTCGGTCTCTATCTCATCCGGCGAAAAAATTGCGCCCCACGGCTTTTCTATTCGGCGCACGGCAGCCCCATAACGCCCGGTCATGTCGCACAGCCGCTCCCCAAAATAGCCGTTCACGCCAATGAGAATCTCATCCCCCGGTTCAATGAAGTTGCACAACGCCGCCTCCATGGAGGCGCTGCCCGTGCCGGAGATAGGGATGGTCAATTGGTTTTTGGTTTGAAAAACAAAGCGCAGCAATTCCTGGATTTCGGCCATCAAGTTCAAAAACTGGGGGTCCAGATGCCCCACCAGGGGTTGAGCCATTGCCCGGAGCACGCGGGGATGGACCATGCTGGGGCCGGGGCCCATCAGGATACGTTCGGAAGTGTTCAGATCGCTGTAAGTTGGCATTGGGTTTTCTGCTCCTCAAAATGGGTGTTGCCATTGGTCAGTATCTCTTAAACAGGCGCTTTATTATCACCCGTCCTTCTGCCTCTGTCAAACTGCTGCGTTCACCGTAACCAAAATCACATCCATATCTTCCGCTGCCGGAGGAAAACAAGCAATAAAAAAGCTCCGGCGCATTTCGCAAGCTGGGGCAGTCCCAATTTTGGGACGCACCCCCTAAGCTGGATGACTTGACGTAGTAGGCAATATGTTTTACCATCTGGATAAAGGGAATAAGGAGCGTTTTTGATGAAAAAACTACTTTTTTTGATTTTGGGATTACTTTTGATCGTTGCCCTGGCTCTTTCCGCCTGTGGCGGTCGTGACCGGCCAGAACAGGTAACATTTCAAGAACAAGGAGACCCGGCCAAAGGCAAAGAGTTGTTTACGGCCGCTTGTACGGCTTGCCACGGGCCCCAGGGAAAAGGCGTGCCGGGCCTGGGCAAAGATATGACCCAAAGCCAATTTATTGCCGGTAAAACGGACAAGGAACTGGTTGAGTTCATTAAAAAAGGCCGTGAGGCCGATGATCCCCTTAATGAAACCGGCGTGCTCATGCCGCCCAGGGGCGGCAACCCGGCCCTCACCGAGCAAAACCTGTACAGTATTGTGGCTTACATCCGCACGTTGCAAGAATAAAGTTTCATTGACTTGACGCTGCCAGCGCTTGGTCAAGGTCGGCGATGATGTCGTCAAGGTGCTCAATGCCAATGCACAGGCGAATCATATCCGGCGTGACTCCGGCCAGGGCCAACTCTTCAGCCGATAGTTGGCGATGGGTGGTGGAAGCCGGGTGAGCGGCCAGCGACCTGACGTCGCCAATATTGACCAGGCGTTTGAATAATTTGAGCGCATCGTAAAAACGTACCCCCGCCTCAAAACCACCCTTTATCCCAAATGTCAGCAGCGCCGATGGTTTGCCGTTGGTGTATTTTTGGGCTAAGGCGTAATAAGGCGAATCCGGCAGCCCGGCAAAATTCACCCAGGCCACGGCGGGATGTTGGCGGAGATAGTGGGCCACGGCCAGGGCGTTAGCCGTATGCCGCTCCATGCGCAGGGCCAGGGTTTCCAGGCCCTGTAAAATCAAAAATGCATTCAGCGGGCTGATGGCCGACCCGGTGTTGCGCAGGGGAACCGTGCGGGCGCGGGCAATGTAGGCCGCCGCGCCCATTGTTTCGGTGTAAACAACCCCGTGATAAGAGGGTTCGGGGGTATTCAGCATCGGAAAACGTTCGGGGTATTTGTTCCAGGGGAACCGGCCGGAATCAACAATGACCCCTCCCAACGAGTTGCCGTGCCCGCCCATGTACTTGGTGAGGGAATGAACCACAATATCCACGCCGTAGTCAATGGGTTTGATGAGCATGGGGGTGGCCACGGTATTGTCCGCAATCACGGGCACGCCGTGTTTGTGGGCCATGGCGGCAATGGCCTCGATGTCAACAATATTGCCGGCCGGGTTGCCGATGGTTTCGCAATAAACCGCGCTTGTTTTGTCGTCAAGCAGGGCTTCCAGGCTGGCCGGTTTATCGTCTTTGCCCAAACGCACTTCAATACCTTGCCGGGGTAACATGTGGGCAAAGAGGGTGTACGTGCCGCCATACAGCAGGGGAACGGACACAATGTTGTTGCCTTGTTCGGCAATGGTCAGGATAGAATAATTAACCGCCGCGCTGCCCGCGCTGAGAGCCAGGCCCGCGATCCCGCCTTCCAGCGCGGCCACTCGTTTTTCCAAAACGTCGGTGGTGGGGTTCATAAGGCGGGTGTAGATATTGCCCGGCACGGCCAGGTTGAACAGGTCGGCGCCATGCCGGGCGTTATCAAATTCATAGGCTACGGTTTGGTAAATGGGCACGGCCACCGCTTTGGTGGTGGGGTCGGTTTCATAGCCGGCGTGGATAGCCATTGTTTCTGGTTTCATTTTTACTCTCCTTGATTTTATATTTTTGTTCCCTTTTGGGGGAACTCAGCAGCATAGACCAGGTTCAAGCGGAATCATTTATTCAAGCCCAGCGGGTCGTCAGGATCAATGCCCGGCACAAAGGGGACTTTGCGGTCAACGTTGGTCAACTGGTAAACCAGGCCCAACCAATTGTTGAAGATGGCTTTGCCGGTATCGCGCCAGGTATTATCCAGGTGGGGTTCAATTTGTTTTTCCGGGAAGGGGGGGATAGGCGTGCCCTGGCGCAGGCCCGTTTCCACAATTTTTTGGTATTCGTCAACAATCAGGGCCGCCGCTGGTGAAAAATAGTGGTCTGGATGGGGGGGATAATCCTCTCGCTCGCCGTGCAGAAACCGCAATACTTCGCGTTTGTATTCCTTGAGCAGGCTGATGCGATCATATTCGGGATGGCCCTGGAGATAAACAATGCGGAATTGGTCGGCGCTGACGGCCATGTGCACGCCGCCTTCTTCGCTGTAAACCAGGATGGTAAAGCCGGCCGCTTCCAATTGGGCGCGGCTTACGTCGTTATGGCGCGAGTGGGGCACGTCAAAACGGGTATTAATATCGCGCAGTAGGGGGTGATCGGGTTGGGTGATCCGGTGGGTGTAAACTCCCCAGCGTTTTTTGGGCAGGGGGCGCCGTTCAACGCTGTGGAGGGCCTGCACCAGGGCGTGGGTGGCCAGGCAAGAGCACAGCACCGAGGTGACATTTTGGGTGGCCCAATTAATAATTTCTTGCAGCGGTTGCCAAAACGGCTCGTGGTGCAGGGTGGGATTGGCCACGTTGGCCCCGGTAATAATGAGCGCGTCCAGGCCGTCGTGTTGCAGTTGCTCAAAGGGAACATAAAATTGGTCAATGTAGGCCCGGGTTTTGGCGCTGCGGGGCAAGCCGGGGATTGAGAAGGGGTAAACAAAAAATTGGGCAATTTGGTTAGAGCTGCCCACCAGGCGCAAAAACTGCCGTTCGGTAGCCTCTAAAGCGGCGTCGGGCATCATATTCAGAAAGCCGATGTGCAGCTCTCGAATATCCTGGCGCAGGGCGTGGCCCAGGCTGAGGATTTCTTGGCCCCCCTGCTCCAAACGGTCAAAGGTGGGCAAGGGAATATGGGCAACTAACGGCATCGGCGTTTTGATCCTTTTGGCGCTGTTTTTGGAGTGGGGGAATTGTACTGCTATTCGTTGATCGCGCAAAAAGGAATAATGGGTTTCCTTGTGTCCCTTCCCCACTTACTGGGCTATCTTGCGTTGTTGGTAGGCTTCATGCAGCATCCTTGCATCAGCCGCATTCATCGTCAAACCGGCGGTAACTGCTTCCGTGTAAACTGTGGGGCGGTGACGACCTGGGCATAGAGTTCAAACAGCAAATGAGCCATGTCTATTTTGGCAATCAGCGGCCCGGTGTCTGCCACTACGATCATAACTGACTCGCCTGATCGAGCGTTAAGGATTCGTTGAGCCAGGCGGGGTCCACCTTGGGGGTCAGGCCATAGGCATAGGCCAGGGGAATGATTTGGCGCAGCGACACTCCGACTCGTTGGGCGGCATAGGCCAGGGTTCCTTCTCCCTGGCGATACACCTCCGTGGGCTGGTCATTGTTTTGGTAATAATTTCAAGGCTGTTTTAGCATTGATCACCCGAAAGGATAGATTCTCTGAACGTTGTAGGAAATCACGATTTTCTGAAATGAGATATTCGGCCTGAACTTGCTCTGTGGCGGCGGCAATGGTGGCATCTTCTTTGGAAAATCCTCGCTGGATATAGGTCAAAACAAGCGCTTCCGGCGGGGGCGACCAAATAATGCTAATAACCTGAGTTCGGGATAAGGATTGAGTAAAAGTCACTCCTGCATGGTAAAATGGGGCAAAAATGAACCAGATAGACCCCCAG
>JAFGDY010000319.1 GCA_016931895.1 Anaerolineae bacterium | reverse complement strand
GTGGGGGTGGATGTCGTCCGGTGGCGGCCCTGGTCTTCAAAATCAGTGGGCGGTTGCGAGCAGCAGGCGTCGGTGGGTTCGACTCCCATTCACTCCCGTTCAACTCAGGTAAAAATTAACCTTCTCCACTCTCATCATTCCGGGCGATACGGGCCTGTTTGGTTAATCTTCTCAAACGAGAGGCCAACACATTGGTTGTCACCGGTTTGAGGATGTAGTCGTCTGCGCCTTCGTCAAGGGCCTGCATCACCATGGCGGGGTCCACCACAGCCGAAAGCACCAGGATGGGCACCTGGCTAAAGGCGCGGATCCGGCGACACACTTCCCAGCCGCTCAGTCCCGGCATCATCAAATCTAGCACCACCACATCGGGCATCAATTGTTCGATGGCCCGGATGCCTTCTGAACCAGAATTGGCCACAAACACTTCAAACGTTTCTCTGGTTAAGGTGTCTTTGAGAATGCTGGTTAAAACGGCATCGTCATCAATAATCAGCACTTTGGTCAACATAACGTCCGGCATATCCCTTTACACCGCCCCAAACATCTGCTTGAACCCACCCTAGACTTCCACGGTAAAGATAGAACCTTCGGGCTTGTTGGCCTGGACAAAAATATAGCCTCCGTGGGCTTCAACCACCATTCGACAAAAAGCCAGGCCAAGCCCAATTTGGGGATCCTGCCCATTGTTCAAACTTGCAATTTCAAACTTATCAAAAATACGGTCTTGATAATCGGCCGTGATGCCCGGACCCTGGTCAAAAAATTTCACCCGCACCCGCGGCCCTGCCGATGGCAACATGGTTTTGACCCGGGGATATTCTACCTGGATGGTCACCGTACTCTCAGACGGCGAGAATTTTAGCGCGTTTGACAGCAGGTTTTCCAACACCCGCTGGAACAGGTTGGCGTCGAGCAAGACGTGTTGAAACTCGGCCGGCAGGTCAATACACAGTTTGACTTTTTTAGATAGAGCCATTACCTCGTAACTTTCTTTGACCTGTTGGATAAGCTGGTTGACGTTCACCATCGAACGATTCAAGATCAGTTTTTCTGCTTCCAATTTGGCCAGGATCAACATATCGTTCAGAAAAGCATCCAGGCGATAGGCCTGCATTTGAATGGCGTCAACGTCTTTGGCGTCAATAGGCGAGAGAGCGTTTCTGGCCAACAACATTTGGCTATAACCCAGGATGGCGGTGAGCGGGGTTCTGATATCGTGCACAATCATATGGGTCAGGTCTTCGCGCAAACGCAGGGTTGTTTCCAACTCGTCGTACTGTTTTTTGATGCGCAACATGGAGCGCATCCGCGCCTGTAGTTCAAGCGAATTGACCGGCTTTGACAAAAAGTCGTCTCCGCCGGCATCAAGGCCGCGCACCAGGTCGTCTGTGCCGCCCAGGGCGGTGACCAGGATGATGGGAATGTGTCGCCAGCGTTTGTCGGCTTTAAGGCGCCGGCAAACTTCAAAGCCGTCCATTTCCGGCATCATCACGTCAAGCAAAATAAGGTCCGGTATTTGTTTGGCCACTTGAGCCAGGGTCTCGGGGCCGTTGCCGGCAAAAGTAAGGCGATAGCCTTCTTTGTTGAGAAATCCCTCCATCATATCTCGAGCGATAGGCTCGTCATCTACAATCAAAACAGTGCTCCTGTGTGTCCCCGTTTTATCCATTTCCTACTCCTGGTTTGCGCTTAATAGGTTTTGAATTGTGGTTGCCAATCCCTGTAGGCTAACCGGCTTGGTGAGATACTCGTTGGCCCCTGCTGCCAAACACCGCTCCCGGTCGCCGGGCATGGCCAGCGCCGTGAGAGCAATGATGGGCACCTCGGTCAGGGCCGGATCAGCCCGGAGGCGGCGGGTTGCTTCCAGGCCGTCCATCCCCGGCATCTGAATATCCATCAGGATCACGTCGGGCCTTTCTTCCTGGGCGCGTTCAATGGCCTCACCGCCGTGCCGGGCCACCACCAACCGGTATCCCTGGAGTTGTAGATAATCCAGAAATGTATCAATATTGCTCTCATTATCTTCGGCCAGCAAAATCAGCGGGGCCTGTTTGGACAGAATTTGAACTATGCCAGGCAATACTTGGATTTTTTCACCATCCTCACGTTCTTTTTGGTCAACCTGCTCTTGTTGCGGCCAGGGCAGTGAAATTGTAAAACGGCTGCCCTGCCCTACGGTACTTTCCACCATTATGCTGCCGCCGTGCAGTTCGGCCATGCGAGACACCAGGGAAAGTCCCAACCCGGTCCCTCCCTGTTGGCGGCCCAACCCGCTATCCAACTGCACAAAAGGCCGGAACAACCATTGCATATCTTCCTGAGAAATCCCAATGCCTGTATCCCAAACAGAAAAGTGGACTATCTGTTGGGCCGGGTTCCCCGTCACCTCCAGCCCTATTTGCCCCCCGGCCAGGGTAAACTTGATGGCGTTACTTAACAAATTCACCAGCATCTGCTTAAGACGAAGCTCATCGGCCGGCAGCCTGGTGACGGTTTGGTCAAACGTTTGAAACACCTTGATCTGTTTCTGGTGAGCTAATTGTTTGGTTAAGCGCAGGCTGGCCTGGCACACTTCTGCCACAACCACCGGTCTAATTTCCAGTTCCAATCTGCCTGCTTCGCTTTTGGCCAGGTCTAAAATATCGGTGATTAGCGCAAGCAGATGGCTGCCGCTTTCCTCAATGTTGCGTAAATACTTGATCTGTTTTTCATTGACCGGCCCAAACGCCCCGGTCTGTAAAATTTCAGACGAACCCAAAATGCCGTTCAACGGCGTGCGCAGTTCGTGGCTCATGTTGGCCAGGAACTCATCTTTCAGGCGGGCCGCCCGGGCCAATTCTGC
The DNA here is from genome assembly GCA_016931895.1 of Anaerolineae bacterium. Lineage (NCBI taxonomy): Bacteria > Bacillati > Chloroflexota > Anaerolineae > Anaerolineae bacterium. The sequence continues at coordinate 5,290 of JAFGDY010000319.1, read as the reverse complement.
ATTGGCTTTGCTCAAATCCGCGGTTCTTTCCGCTACCCTTTGAGCCAGTAAAGCCCGTTCTTCTTCCAGGGCGGCTTCGGCTTGTTTGCGTTCGGCAATTTCTTGCTGCGCTTGCGCAAACAGACGGGCGTTCTCAATGGCGCTGGCGGCCTGGTTGGCCAGCAACTTGGCCAGCGAAATCTCCTGGTAAGAAAAAGAGCGTTCCTCGCGGCTGTCTTCCAATTCCGCCAAACCTACCACCCGCTTTTGAAAAACCATCGGCAGGATCATGCGAGTTTTGATATCCTCGGCCCGCATGTAGGCGAATTCGGCGGGGTCAAGATTGGTTTGGCCAATGGTCATCTGGTAGGGAATTTGCTCATCCAAAACCCACTTTGTCAACGGATAATCGGCCAGGCGGCGAACCTTAGCCGGCAACGTCGAATCCCACCAGCCTGCGCTGCTGTACCTGGCCGCCATAAAAACTGTATTTTCAACCTGATCCCACTCGTAAATAGAGCAGCTTTCAACTTTAAACAGTTTGGCCATTTCTTGCACCACGGTATCCAACACAAAACGGAGATCGAGACTAGAGGTAATAGCCACCGTGGTGGATTGTAAAATGGTCAACTCGCGGTTGTGTTGGACAATTTCGGCCTCTGTTTGTTTGCGGTCCGCAAGGTTATGGATGACCCACTGCATGGCCGGCTGGCCTTGATAAACAAAAGGAAACCGGGCCACTTCTACCGTTACCTCTCGCCCATCAAGCCGCAGCAACTTCTCTTCAGCCAGGGGCGCTTCTTTTTTGGCGGCGCTGACCCGCTGTTCGCGGCGTTGGACAGTTTTTCGTTCGTCAGGATGGATAAAATCCAGCATGGGCCGGCCAATGAGTTGGGCCGGCTCAGCTGCTTGCAAAAGTTCAGCCCCGGCCCGGTTGATAAACACTATGTTGCCTTCACGCTGAATGATGATGCCGTGGGGCAAAGTTTCCACCAAGCGGCGGTAATCATCTTCAGCAGGCCCTTGCTCAATTTGGGCGGTTTGGGTCAAACCGGATGGATTTCCACCGGCCGGAAACGAGTGATTGTCTATTTTGCCTGGAGGCTGAGCAGGGTCAATCGCTGGATTTTGGTTGTCAATTTTTTCAGAAGGTTGAGTTATTTTATTTTCAATAGGCCCTAACTCGGCCTGAAGTTGGGCCATTGGCCGGATAACCTGCTGTTTTAGCCAATAAAGCATCAAGCCCAGGGCCAGCGTTGCTAACAGCAAAACACCGCCGTCAATAATAAACCAGGCATTTGGCCGGACGAAAAAGGCCGGGGAAAATATACCGGCCCCCAGGGCCAAAATTGCCGCCAGTAATAGTCCGCTCCCTAAAATTGCCAGATGTCGCTGGAATTTTTTTAGTTGGCCCAAAAGATACAAGGTTTTTGCGAGTTGTTGCGAATGGCTCATCTACATCTCCCGTTGAGCCGCGGTTATCGTCAAGTTGGGGATTTTAGTTTTCAATGTGCAAATCTTCTGGACTATATTTTACAGGACTTTGGCAAAAATTACTATTTTTAGCAGAAGGAATCTTTAAGATACCCGGCAAAATTTTATAACTTCAACCGGCAAACTTTTATTCCTCCCTTTCTTGCACTATAATGGCCTTATTATGAGCCATACGCCTAAACAAAAACCCTGGAGCGATATTGACCTCAATCGCTGGCGCGAATATAAAAACGTATTGACCGACAGCCTGTGGCATTTTCCCAGCCGGGCCAGCGGCGATGGGCACCGCCTTGATTATCATGGCAATTATATTCCTCAAATTGCCACCCAGCTTCTCACCCGCTATAGTAAAAAAGATGAAATTGTGCTGGATTTGTTTTTAGGGTCCGGCACCACGGCCATTGAGGCCGTCCGGTTGGAACGTCGCTGCATTGGGGTTGAACTCAAGCCGGAGTTGGTGGCCTACGTGCGGGAAAAAATCAGCCCGGATTTGCTTGACACGCGCATTCATATTCTCCAGGGCAACAGCGCGGCGCCGGAAACAATGACCCAAATCACCAATACGTTGGCGCGGATGCAGGGTGGCCCGGCGTCTTCGGTGGGGCCAGGTTTGGCTCACCTGCTCATCCTGCATCCGCCCTACGCAGACATTATCAAATTTTCAGATCACCCCGACGACCTCTCCAACGCTGCCACCACAGAAGCCTTTCTGTCCGGCTTTGAAACCGTTGCCCGGCGGGGTTATGCCCTCCTGTCGCCGGGGCGTTTTGCCGCGCTCATCATTGGCGATAAGTATGCCAATGGTGAATTAATTCCCCTGGGTTTTTGGTGTATGGAACGGATGAATCGGATCGGCTTCAAAACCAAAGCCATTGTGGTCAAAAACATCGAGGGCAATGAAAAGGGTAAAGGCAAAACCGCCAATCTGTGGCGTTATCGGGCGCTGGCCGGCGGATATTATATTTTTAAACACGAATACATTATTGTTTTTTTTAAGCCGGGCCCAAATAAGGGGGAGTAATAGGAGAGAAACAAGGTGGTCAAGCAATCACTTCTTGCCCTGTGTAGTATCTTGCTATTGGCCAGTTGTAGCCAATTAGCAAGAGACAGGTCGAGGTCAATAGATAAACCCACCACTAACCACGGAAACATCGTTAGAGGCGGAGCCAGGCGAGTTCTATGTAGATATCCACCAACCAGACCCGACTTGTGCAGGTACCACCCTGTTTACCGACGGTCATGACCCGGACATGCCTAGGGTGGTACCTGCGCAATTTTAACCTGACTATTGAGGTCAATGTGCAGGGCGCGGTGGTCTGGTCGGTTGACTGGACAGAGCTATTTGCGGGAGGCGGGGATAAAGGGTTCGACCCGCACGAGCCGGAAATTCTGCCTAACGATCACCTGCTGGTCTGTTTGCAATGGGAAACGCCTTATCAGGCTGTGGAAATAGTGCGGGAAAGCCGGGAAGTAGTATGGCAATATCATCGGGATAATCTCAGAACGGCCAGGGATTGCAACCGGTTGCCCAACGGCAATACTTTAATTGTGGGTGTGCTGGCAGGACCGGAAGACTCGGTGATCTTTGAGGTGACGCCTGCCGGCGAAATTGTCTGGCAACTGAAATTAAAAAACACGCCCGCCGACCGCAGCCCAGGATGGTTTTACAAGGCGCAACGGATGTGCGACAGCGGATAAAGGAAAAACAGGAATGAAACGTATTGATGGAATCATATTGGTCCTGCTCTTGACCCTGGCCGCCTGCAAATCAGCGCCGCCTGCTGATACGCGGCCAGGCGAGACGCCGATGGTTGGACGGTGTGGGAATGGTATATGTGAAGGGCCGGAAAACCCGCAGCTTTGTCCCCAGGATTGCGCGGAGGCGAAGCCGGACACGCCAACAGCACCGGAGGAGAAACCCCCAGCCACTGGTGATAGTAAAGATAGCTCTTCGCCGTCAAACGGGGCCTGCACCAATCCAAATCCCCACCGGGCGGTGGTGTCCCAAGAGCTGCTTGAGTTTCGTAATGTTCTGCTTGACGGCAGCTTTGAAGAGGGCCTGGCTGAAGTGGTCATTGACGAGACCGACCAAAAATCCATGGGGCGCGTCCAGGCCGCCGCGCGGACCGGCTCCTGGGGTTATGCTATCCAGGCCGGGCCGAACAAAGGCGCGACTTTTGCGATAAAGGCTTATATTGAAAAGGGCGAGGTCACCCGTTACTCATTTTGGGTGCGCAGCCTAAATGGCCAGGCAATGCTGCGGCCAAAAATTTATTGGGTAATGGAGCAGGCAGCGTTGGATGAGCCGTGGTTGGCGGAACCGGCCCGCATTGGCCCGGAGTGGACGCAGGTTAGTTTTGCGGTTGAAAATACCCGGGGCATCCGCTATGCCCTGTTGAGTGTGGAGGTAGAGCCAAACACGCGCCTGCACCTTGACGATGTACAGGTTGAGTCAACCTTTTGGCGTTTGGCCGAGATTGAAGGGCCAGGCCGGGTTATGGGCGGGATAAAGGTGCCGGCCAGGCCGGTTGCGCCGGTGCATATCAGCTTTTTGATCCATATTGAAGACCCGGCCCTTATCCAAAATAACGAGACATTTTTCCGGCTAAAAACAGCCGTTTTTAGGGAATTGGCCCGCACCTTTTACGAGCATGGGGGGAGGTTGACCATCCAGCCGGAGCAGGATTGGCCGATGGCCGCGGAGAATAAATTTGAGCCGGGCCTGCTGGCCGATTTGGCCGAACAGTACAACGTGGTCTATTCCACCCACACCCACGGCCCCAATTGCCGCGACGATAGGAGCAAACTGCGCAGCGCCGAGGATTGTAATCAGAACCCGGCCTGGGATCGCCAGCTTAAGGAGGAGGACGTTCTTGAATACGTGGGCGAATTAAGAGCGTTGCTCTCCCAGGCTTCGGGCCTCACCGTGACCGACCACAACGGCAATTGGGATTTTGCCCAGACCAGCCGGTACGCCGACATTTCTATTTTGACTCTGTCCGGCTATAAGAACAAGCACAATCAAGCCACCTACGACCGCTTGATCAATAATCCCTGGCGGCCGGGACAGGTTAATGCCAACGAAAACATTGAGGCTTTTCTGACGCATCACCCGGAAACAAAGGTGATCTACATTCCCGGCTGGGGGCAGGCGGCTACCCGGCACCCTGAGCGCGTCTTGCCTCGTTTACGGCCAATGATCAGCCAGTTCATTGCCCACGCCGACCCGGAGCGGGTTAACACCTTTTACGCAATTTTACATGTGGATCATTTTTACTCGCGGGCCGGAAATCCTGATTACATTGCTTACAATGAGGCTACCGGGGAAATCACCTACTCAGCCGAGTTTGAGCAACATCTCCAGGCCTGGGACGACATGCTGACCGAATTGATAGACCCGTTGGTGGCCGAAGGTTATCTTGAGTGGACGAGCATACCGCAGATGGGCGTCCTGTATCTTGAGTGGGAAGCGGCTTGTAAAAAAGAGGGTTGAGGTGTTTAGACATCATCAATATTCCCCGGCTAAAAATGAAATTGACTCAAACAAGGGTTCATAGTAAACTCTTTAACAATTAAATACCCTGATGCCCTCAAAGGTATATCTAGCAGATTTGTGCCCCTGTAGCTCAGAGGATAGAGTAGAGATTTCCGGTTCTTCCAGAATTTCCGTGGTGTAGGGGCAGGTCTTGTGCCTGCCCAAGGCGACCACAAGGATTCGCCCCTACATATTGGGGTATGCCACGGAAAATCCCAAAGAGCCAGATTTCCTAAACCTTTTTGTCGAAGGGGCAAGGTGCAGGGCTGTTCAATTCTAAAT
>JAFGDY010000318.1 GCA_016931895.1 Anaerolineae bacterium | reverse complement strand
TTTTCTTGGATTAACACTCATATAGATTTTCGCCTATTTGAAAAGTGTCAACTTAACTATTCGTAAGAGATGAACCATCCCAAAAGTATCATATCTCTATGGACAGACCTCTGGCGGAAAAACTGAAGCAAGAAATTCTGGAGAACTTGCGGGCCTTCGTTAAATCTTTGGGCACTTATGTGTCAACGGAAGATGGACAATGGACTATCAAAGGATTCATTGATGTTTACAAAAATATCTACACCATCTCCTCGGATACCAAAATAGTATCCAAGATTTTGGAAATCCATATTTTCCCGAAGATATTGGATTTTGCGGAACAGCATAAATACGCTCTTGTTTTAGCTGAACATCAAAACTATTACCCAGACATATCGTTTGTGAGCGTAACCGATGAGCGGATAAAATTTGCCGTTGATTTTAAAACAACCTATAAACTTCCCGATTATCCCGGTTTTTGCAATGGCTTTACGCTTGGCTCTCATGGTGAATATTTTATTAATCGTGAAAGCTCAAAGAATATCCAGTTTCCTTACAAAGATTACTTGGGCCATTTCTGTTTGGGGATAATCTATTCAAGAGCAAAAATCAGGGATATTGACGAAACAAAGGCTTATGAATTATCCAAGTTGCGTTCCATTACCTCAGTCATTAAAGATTTCGAGTTTTTTGTGGCCGAGAAGTGGAGAATCGCCAGTGATAAGGGCGGCAGCGGAAATACGGCCAATATTGGCAGCATTGTCAAAATAGATGATATTCTCCAAGGGAATGGAATGTTCAGCCGTCTTGGTGAAGAATGGTTTGATGATTACTGGATGAACTATGGGAAGATAACTATCACCACCGGAGAGGGAAAAACCAAGAAGATAACCAGTCTCTCAGAGTTCGTAAAATATCGGGGGGGTGATGCCAATCTCATCGTGCCAAAGGCATCACGCCGGAAGTGAAAAGCGTAATGGGTAGAGTGCAGGTTCCGCCGATAAAGTGTCAAGGCATAAAAACAAAACTGGTCCCCTTCATCCGGGAATATATTAATTGGGATGGCGAGGGAAGATGGATAGAGCCATTTTTAGGTTCCGGGGTGGTTGGCTTTAACATCAATCCAAAACGAGCTATTTTTGCCGACTCAAATCCCCACATCATCAATCTTTACCGAAATATTAACGCGGGTGAAATTACTCCTTCGATTGTCAAACGATATTTGGTTGACGAAGGCAAAAAATTGGCTAAAGGCGGAAAAGATTATTATTACCAGGTTAGAACACGGTTTAATAAAAATCATAAACCACTAGATTTTTTATTTTTAAGCCGGGCTGGATTTAACGGAGTTATCCGCTTCAACAGTAAAGGTGGCTTTAATGTGCCGTTCAATCATAAACCGGAACGTTTTTCAAAGGCCTACATCACCAAAGTTGTTAATCAAGTGAGAGCAGTTTATAAACTGTGTCAGTTGAATGATTGGCAATTTATGGCTCAAGATTTTGGCAAAACTTTAGCAATGGCCACAGAAAAGGATTTCATCTATTGCGATCCACCATACGTCGGTAGACACGTTGATTATTTTAACAGTTGGGATGATAACGAAGAAAAAAGGTTGTATGAATTATTATCACAAACAAAAGCCAAATTTATGTTGTCCACCTGGCATAGTAACCAACATCGCAGTAATCCATATATAAACAAATTGTGGTCCAACTTTGTTATTTTAACTAGAGAACATTTTTATCATGTTGGAGCAAAAGAAGTAAATCGAAAACCGATGTTGGAGTCAATAGTAATGAATTACAAAATTGGAAATGGTCTGCCCGCAGCACTTAAGTATCAGCAATTGAGACTTTTAGAGAAGTCTATTGAGTATGTTGAATGAGTTGGCAAATCTCATGCTAAAATCAATTTTAACCAACAAACAAGAAGAACTGCTCAAGCAAGAACGCCAATGGCTGGCCGAGCTGCAAGTTATCCTGGCCAGGCTTGGCGCGGCGCAGGAAGACCAGACTACCCTCACCCGTTCCATTCAACAACTCGACGAGCTATTTCTGCTGGTGGTGGTGGGCGAGTTCAACTCCGGCAAAAGCGCCTTTATCAACGCCTTGCTGGGGCAGCCTTTATTAAAAGAAGGCGTCACCCCCACCACGTCCCAAATCAACCTGCTCAAATTTGGCGAACTTAGCCAGCGCCAGGTCCAAGACGCCCACCTGCACGTTCTCACCGAACCCCTGGAGCTACTGCGCCAGATCAGCATTGTGGATACCCCCGGCACCAACGCCATCATCAAAGAGCACCAGGCCATCACCGAAGAATTTGTGCCTCGCTCCGACCTGGTGCTCTTTATCACCTCCGCCGACCGGCCCTTTACCGAAAGCGAGCGCGCCTTCCTGGCCCAAATTGAGTCCTGGGGCAAAAAGATTGTGTTTGTCATCAATAAAATTGACATCCTTGAGGCCGAAGAAGCGCTGGCCGAGGTGGTTGACTTTGTCCGGCAAAACGCGGCGGTCCTGTTGGGGTCTAAACCCGACATCTTTGCCGTCAGCGCCCGGCGCGCCTTGCAGGCCAAACAGGGCCGGCTAGACCAATGGGCCGGCAGCGGCTTTGAGCCGTTGGAAGCCTTTATCCACGATACCCTGGACGAAACCAGCCGCTTGCGCCTGAAATTCCTCAACCCTCTGGGCGTGGGCGACCACCTGGTCAACAAATACGCCGAGATCACCCAAAATCGCCTCACCCTGTTGGCCGACGACTTTGATACGCTGGCCAATTTGGAGCGCCAGCTTAACGTTTATCGCCAGGATATGACCCGCGATTTCCAATTTCGGCTGGCCGACATCGAAAACATTTTGTACAGTATGGAAAAACGAGGCAACGCCTATTTTGACCAAACCATGCGCCTGGCCAATATTTTTGACCTGCTCAACAAGGGCCGCATTCAACAGGGCTTTACCGAGCAGGTGGTCGCCGACACGCCCCAGGCCATTGAACAAAGAGTGCTTGAACTGATTGACTGGCTGGTCAATGCCGATCTGCACCAGTGGCAGGCGGTAATGAATTACCTGGAACAGCGCAAACAGGAGTACCAGGAACACATGATTGGTGAAGTGGGCGGCGCGTTCCGCTACGACCGCGAACGTTTGATTGATTCGGTGGGCAAGGCAGCCCAAAAAGTGGTGGAAACTTACGACAAATCGCTGGAGGCGGAAAAAATAGCCGACGGCGCGCAACTGGCCGTGGCCGGGGCCGCCGCCGCCGAACTGGGCGCGATTGGCCTGGGCGCCCTGATTACGGTTTTGGCCACTACCGCCGCCGCCGATGTGACCGGTATTCTCGCGGCCAGTGTGTTGGCCGCGCTGGGCCTGTTTGTCATCCCCGCCCGCCGCCGCGCCGCCAAAAAAGAGATGATGGAGCGCGTGGCCGCCTTGCGCCTTCAACTCACCAATGCCTTGACCACCCAATTTGAAAAAGAACTCAACCGGAGTTTGCAGCGCATCAACGAGGCCATTGCGCCCTACACCCGCTTTGTCCGGGCCGAGCAGCAAAAACTGCAAGAAACCCAGGCCGAGTTGAGCGAAGCGCAGCGAACCCAGGGCCGGCTGCGGGCCGAAATTGAGTCAACGTTATAATTGGTTCTGCCACAAGAGGGGGTTTAATTATGTTAGAGCATTTTCCACGCCCGCCCCAAGACAACGGCCGCGGCGTGCATTGGAGTTGCAACCAGTATCTCTGGGGCAAAGAGGATTGGGGCTTTTGGAAAGAGCAGATTCAGGCCATGCGCCTGAAATGGGTAAAACTGCTGGATGACGGCGGCGGCTCGGCCATGGGCCTGGTCAAACGCCTGGTAGACCTTCAGGTGATGCCGGTGGTCCGCTTCTATAAAAAAGAACCGAATCCGGGCCGGGTCACTTCCCGTGAAGTAGATACGGCCCGGCGCTACGTTGAGCTGGGCGCCATGTATTTTGAAACCAACAACGAACCTGACCTGGACCTGGAATGGGTAGGCGGCAAACGCCCGCCCAATTGGCTGGACATTGTGGTAGACAACTTTATCATCGAAGCCGACATGATCCGCGAGATTGGCGGCTACCTGCTCTTCCCGGCCTTTGGCCCCGGCGGTCGAGGCAATCCCTTTCAGATGATCGTGGACCGGGGCCGCCGGGATATTTTGGACGGCAACTGCAGCCTGGCCATCCACAATTACTGCCTGGGGCGGCCCCTGGATTACCCCAACGATCCCGTCAACACCCGGGGCGTTCCGCTTACGCTTCAAGAGTGGGAGGAGAAAGGCGGCCTGTGGGCCTGGGAAATGGGGGTTGAAACGGTGAACGAGCATCGCCGGCGATTGGCCAATCCCCACGCCAATATCATGGAAGATTCCACCTGTTTTCGGGCGTTTGAATATTTTGACGCCCTGGTCAATGAAGCGGTGGGCCACTCCATTCCTATCTTTACCACCGAGGGTGGTTACAACGTGGGCCAGCGGGCCGGCACCACCTTTGGCGACGACGCCCGTTATCCCAAACCCACCCCGGAATGGGCCGGGCGGCTCAGCGACGACATGTTCAAATACATTGAAAACGGGCCGGATTACTACTTTGCCTGCATGCCCTGGCTCATTGCCGTGGCCCGGATGGGGTTGTGGCAGATTGGCTTTGAAAACCAGGGGCCGTGGTTCACCCACCAATTCGACCAGCAATTTGGTCTGGACGGCGAATTGCCGGTGGTGCCTATGCTCAAAGCCAGGCCCGGCAAAGTCCGGCAGAATGGCCCCGTGCCGGAGAGCTGGAGTCAATTCGACACCGGCCCGGATTTGACCGGGCGCGAGTTTGACGACCGTTTCAAATATTTGCAGCCCCAAGTTTTATTAGAGCCTGTCGCCGACCCCACCGACCCGCACTGGCGTTTGATTGAGGCGCGTTGGGCGGACCCCCAGCAAGCCCAGGGCCGGGCTTACGTTTACGTTAAGGCTCTGGACGAATCCGGCCAGCCCCTGGAAGGGGCCACGTTCCAGGCGGACCGGGGCGATGCCATTGACCGCGTGCAAACCAAAGGGCCGGTGGACCAATATTGGGGCAATTACCTGATGACGGGACTGCTGGGCACTTACCAAATCAGCATGGCCGGTGGTTATTTGCCTTCCGATAAACTGGTCAACGTGGGCATGGGCAGCGAAGATCAACCCAATTCCTATATCCCCACCTCGTTCTTTTTGACCTTCCAGAAAGTAGACGGCCAGGCTGTCCCGTCCCCTCCTCCCCAAAATGAAGAAGAATCCTCTCCCTCCCCATCGCCGCCGGACCCAGAACCCACCCCGCCGCCGCCCGAACCGGAACCGCTGCCCGAACCGCCGCCTGCGGCCAATTTACAGGAGGCTTTGACCGCCGCCGCGCGCCAATACATTTACCCCATTAATCGCAAATCTGCGTTGTATCAATACGCGCGGACCCACAACCTGGGCGACTTTCTCTCGGCGGAATTTCCCCTGGTCTATGAGGGAGTAGAATACCGGGGACAGGTGTTTGAAAAAGGCATTGTCTACTCCAGAGTAGATGGCTCCGGCGAGGTAGAGCGTGTGGACTTGTAAAACTTGTACGATTCAGGTCATGTTGCTCTGAGCGAGGAACGAGCGCAGAATCTCCATGCAGGATGTCAAAAAACAAAACAACGCAGCGCCGCATGGAGATTCTTCGGCCTATGGCCTCAGAGCAACATGACCAGGTGAATAGTTACTAAAACTTTAATCCCGCCAACCGGCAAATAGCAGCCATCATTAATAATTCGTAACACGCAACTCACAATTAATAACTCGACTTTTGCATTGACATAATGAACATTAAAAACAGCATAAACGAACGAAACTGCGTTGTTCTTTTTGGGAGCAAGCAA
>JAFGDY010000317.1 GCA_016931895.1 Anaerolineae bacterium | reverse complement strand
GCCCTACGGCTGGCCAGGGCTACCGGCGCCCTGGAGATTGTGGTCACCGTGCAGGCCCCAGGCTCTATCCTGGCCAGTCCAGCCAAGAGGACGATAAAAGAATTAGTGGCTCATGTATAGAGCATGTCATTGCGAGCGAAGCGAAGCAATCCCCGTTCAGCAGGGGTGGAGACCGCTTCGCCTCCGGCTCATGGAACAGGCTATTGCCAGCCCCCAAGACCGGGCCAGGACCCCGGCCCCGCTACCACCTGAATAGGCACGCTTCCAAATACGCTTGCCAAAGTTCTATTTTGTTTCTACCGTGCTGAAGAAAGTTTTTTGAGCGATCTCTATCATTTCTCCGGCAATGTTGAATTCACCCACCAGGCGAATATCTTCCGATGAACTGCCAATCAACACCTTGAGCAATCCCGGCTCAATTATCAACTTCAATTCATCGTTATAAAAGGCAAGCTGGCCGGGCGACAGAGTAAAGACAATGGTTTTCTTTTCTCCCGGTTCCAGGCTAAGGCGCTGGAAGCCTTTGAGTTCCTTGAGCGGTCGAGGCACACTGGCCTCAACATCCTGCACATAAAGCTGAACCACTTCATCCCCGGCGCGCTCGCCGGTATTGGTAATCTGAAGGCTAATAGAGATGGGTTCATCCGGCCTAATAGTTTTGGCGCTCAATTTGAGGTTGCTGTACTTGAAGGTGGTGTAACTCAAACCGTGACCAAAGGCAAACAACGGCTCGCCCCGGAAGTAACGATAGGTGTGACCTTCTAAGTGGTAATTTTCAAAGGGCGGCAGGTCGTTTATGGATTTGTAAAAAGTGACCGGCAGCCGTCCGGCGGGGTTGTAGTCGCCAAACAGCACGTCGGCCAGGGCCTCGCCGCCGGCCTGGCCGGGATACCAGGCTTCAACAATGGCCGGGATATTTTGAGCGGCCCAGTTAACGGCCAGGGCGCTGCCGTTCAACAAAATCAGGACCACGGGCTTGCCCAGGGCATGAATTTGCTTGAGCAGCTCTTCTTGAGGGCGCGGCAGGGCGATGTCGGTGCGGTCGCCCCCGGCAAATCCCTGCACATGCACCGGCATTTCTTCTCCTTCCAGATTGGGCGAAAGGCCCATCACCATCACCACCACTTCGGCTTTTTGGGCCACCTCCAGCGCCTGGGTCTTATAATCTACTTGAGGCATAGCCCAAAAGAGCTTGACCTGCGGGTCAAGCCCGGCGCTCACGTAGTCCAGTTGGATCCGGTAAAACCGGCCGGCTTCCAGTTCAACATCCTGGGCTTTGAGAACAGGATGGTGAATATCCTTGTACTCCACCAAAAGGCGGTCATCCAGGTAGAGGCGGTAACTGCTAAAACCGTTCACGCCAAGCTGGTACCTACCGCTAACCGGCGGTGCCAGGTAGCCGGTCCAGCGAACGGCAAAGTGATCGGCCCATTGGCCGGTTAAAGGGGTGGTCCCTTTCCAGATGAAGTTGACCACCGGGTCCACCTGAATTTGGACCGGTTTGCCCTTAAAACCCGGGTTATCGTAATAGGCGGCGGTCAAACCCATTACCCCCGCCTCGGCGTCTGCCGGGCGAAGGTAGGTGGGGGGAATGATCCTGAGCGGTGGCACTCCCTCGGCAATTTCGCAACCTTGGGCGTAATAAAGCGTAGTATTGGCTGAAATTTTTTGGCGGATACCTTCCAGGGGGGTAACGCCTTTAGCCGGCGTGCCGTTGTAGTTGCCCAGCAGCGCCGGCAAGCTATCGGCATTGGGGCCAATAACGGCCATTGACTTTAAGTTTTTAGGCAGAGGCAACGTCTGGTTCTCGTTTTTGAGCAGCACGATAGACTCTCTGGTGGTTTGTAAAGCCAAAGCGCGGTGTTCCGGCGAGTCAATAACCTCAAAGGGAATTTGGGCATAAGGCACTTGCTCCGGCGGGTCGAACATGCCCAGGCGGAAGCGGGCCGTGAAGAGCCGTTTAACGGCCTGGTCAATGGTGGCTTCGTCAATCAGGCCCTGGTCAACGGCATCCAGCAGGGCCGGATAGGTGCTGCCGCAGTTTAAATCGCAGCCTGCTTTTACGGCCAGGGCTGCGGCTTCTTCGGGCGTTTTTACCACCCGGTGGTGTTGGTAAATGTCAATGATGGCCCAGCAATCAGACACCACGTAGCCGTCGAACCCCCATTCCCGGCGCAGAATTTTTTCTAGCAGGGTGGGGCTGGCGCAACACGGTTCGCCGTTGGCGCGGGTGTACGCGCCCATAATGGAAACCGCCCTGGCTTCTTTGACGCAGGCCTCAAAGGCAGGCAAGTAGAATTCGCGCATCTCCCGTTCGCTCACCTGGGCGTCAAAATGATGGCGCTCCGGCTCCGGGCCGCTGTGCACGGCGTAGTGCTTGGGAGTGGCTGCCAGTTTGAGGTACTTGGGGTCGTCCCCCTGTATCCCTTTGACAAAAGCCACGCCCATACAAGCGGTCAGATAGGGGTCTTCGCCGTAGGTTTCCTGGCCCCGGCCCCAGCGGGGATCGCGGAAGATGTTGACATTGGGCGTCCAGAAGGTGAGGCCGGTATAGATTTCGCGGATGCTGCGCCGGGCTGTGGCATGGTGTTTGGCCCTGGCTTCGTTAGAGGTGGCAATGGCCATCCGGTGAATCAGGTTGGGATTCCAGGTAGCGGCCAGGCCAATGGCCTGGGGAAAAACCGTGGCCACGCCGGAGCGGCCCACCCCGTGCAAGCACTCGTTCCACCAGTTGTGCTTGGCAACGTCCAGCCGCTCAATGGCCGGAGCGTCAAAAAGCATTTGAGAGACTTTTTCGGCCAGGGTCATCCTGGAAACCAAGTCGGCAACACGCTTTTCAATGGACAAACGCACATCTTGATAGGGAAAAGTCGTTTCAGGCTTCATCCTTTTTATCTCCAACAAAGTTAGCTGGCCGGCTCATAAATTTGATACCGACCACTGACATGCAGCAAGGCCAGCATGTAGAGCATGCCATCGTAGTAACGCCAGCGGCCAGAGGGCGGGTCAAGTTCCCACAAGGCTTTTACAAATTCGGCCCGATTTTCAGTGGTGGCAGCCAGCGCGGCCACGGCATTCATGGCTATCAATCCCGGCGAACGATCCGATGACAGCGGTTCACCGGCCAGGGAATATTGATTTACGTAACTATCGAGGCCCTGTGTCTCAAAAAAGTTGAGTACACGATTGCTTTGTTCAACCTGCCATTCATCCTGACCAAACCAAGCGTAATCCACAGCAACGTTCATGATAGTTCGCCAGGCGTCAAAACGAAAATCGGCGTGATCCGGCCCGCTGCCAAAACTTTGAGGCGAGCCGTCAAAATTGGCATAATCAGGCATAAGGCCGGTTTCAGGGTGGGCCGTAATTTTGAAGAAGTTACGACTGACCTGGGCAGCCTCATGCCAGTATTGATTATCTGCGGCGGCCCACCTGGCCCATAACTCATAGAAATGAGGGAGATGATACGAAGGATCGGTAAAGCCGCTGACTTTTCCACGACTGGGCACAAACACAACCATCTGCGAGTCTTTATGAAATATGTTGGTGGCAATGGTCTTGTCGTTACTTTTGTGCAGCATGGTGTATAGAATTTTGTCGGCCTCGGCCTGGTAGTTGTAAATACCTTCGCGATTGCCCCAACGGTTGGCGGCAAAGAGTAAGGCCATTACAAACCATTCCTCGCCATCGGAGGCCGGGTTAGCATCGAGCACCTGGCCGTCAGGGGTGTTGTGCCAGGAGAAGTAACCTGCGTATGGGCCGTCGGCATGGTACATATAGGTTTTGGCCCATTTCCACAGCCGGTTGAATTCTTCTTGTTTGTCCATCTGTACGGCAATCATCATGCCATACGACATACCTTCGCTACGAACATCGTTATGGCCAACATCCAGCATATAGGCCATATCTTCGCCAACAGGGTAATAGACGCGCTGGGTATTGTCGTCGCCGTAAAAAAGGTGTTGCCATGCTTCATCAAGTTTGGCTTGAACTTCTTCGTGGCTTTTATTCAACAAATCGGCAAACAGATTGGGATATTGCGGGGTAATTGGAGCAAAGCCTGATACAATTTCACCGGATTCAGATGAGGCCGCGCACCCTATCAGGCTCACGGCAATCATTAGCCAAACGCAGTGATTGATGACGGCAGCATAGGAGCGCATGGGGTACCCTTTTAATTCACCGCCAGTGAGGTCGGTCACAATGTATTTTTTGGCAATTTGAGCAAATTTGAGCAAACTAGAGCGTCCTAATCCCCCGGGTACTTGTAACACTTGACGAGTACACCGTCAACGTAAACTTCTGCCGGAGCGGCCTGTTTGCATATATCCATCACCAGGGGGCATCTTCCGGCAAATTTGCAGCCTTCTCTTAAGTATTCCTCATGTTCTAATTCAGAAAGGTTAACTCTTTTGTCCCATCGTTTAGCTGGGTCCGCTTCAGGGATGGACTCTCTAAGAAGTCTGGTATATGGATGTTTAGGCTCCATCAACACTTTTTCCACCGGCCCCATTTCCACAATGTTTCCTCTGAACATGATGGCGATGCGATCGCTCATATAGTAGGCGGTGGCCAGATCGTGGGTAATGTAGAGCACGCTCACGCCTAACTCTTCTTTGAGCTTTTTGAACAGATTCACAATGGACATTCTTATGGAAGCGTCCACCATCGAAACGGGTTCGTCCGCAATCAGGAGGGTGGGGTCTGTGAGCAAGGCCCGGGCGATGGAAATCCGCTGCAACTGACCCCCGGAGAACTCGCTGGGATATTTGCCGACAAACTCTTCGTAAGAAAGGCCCACCGCTTTTAATTTTTGATCAATCAAACCAACGGCCGCTTTTTTATTTTTGGCCAGCTTGTAATTCTGGACAGTTTCAAAAAAATACCGGTCAACTATTCTCAAGGGGTTGAACGTGCCAAAGGGGTCCTGAAAAATGGCCTGGATGTCCTGGGTGAACCAAACTTTTTCATTTTTCTTGGCTTTTTCACCATTATGAATGATCATCCCGGAGGTTGGTTCTTCAATACCTAAAACCATTCTGGCAGTGGTTGATTTGCCACAACCACTTTCACCGGCCAGGGCAAAAATCTCCGCCGGTTTGATGTAAAACGATACCTTATCGGTGGCCGTTATTCTAACCCGCGAAATCATACTCCCAAAGGAGAAAACTTTGGTCAGTTGATCAACTTCAAGAATTTTTTTCATTTTCTCCTTCTCCAACTAACCAACAAGCAACTTTGTGGTTGGTATCTAAATCAATAAAACCCGGCATTTGTTTGGTGCAAATATCTAAAACGTAGGGACACCTGGGGTGGAAGGGGCAACCGCTGGGCAGATCTATCAGCGAGGGCGGGCTGCCGGGCGCGCTCTCCCGGGTTGACTTATCCCCAAACTTGGGCAGAGAGTTAATCAAATACTGGGTGTAGGGATGGACCGGCTCGCCGAAAATTTTCTCAGTGGTGGCCTCTTCGACCATCTTGCCGGCGTACATAATCCCGATCCGGTCGGCGATATTGGCCTGAACGCCCATATCGTGCGTGACCAAAATAATTGTGTTTTGCAATTTTTCTTGAATATCCTTTAGAAGCTGCACCACTCCCCTTTGCACAACCACATCAAGGGCCGTGGTTGGCTCATCCCCAACGATGATCCGGGGCTTGAGCAGCGCAGCCAGGGCGATGGTCACCCGTTGGCGCATGCCGCCGGACAACTGGTGCGGATAAGCCTCCAAAATCTTCGGCGGTAAGCCCAATTCTGCAATATGTGTTTTGGCAATCTCAAGGGCTTCCTCTCTAGTTTTTCGGCTCACATGACTCTCAATAAAATCCTGGTAAGTTTCTTTCAGCTTAATCACGGGATTGAGCACGCTCATTGAACCTTGCGGCACGTAAGAAATATACTCCCAGCGCAGCCTGCGCTTGGCTTCTGGGCCAAGAGAAGCAACATCAATTTCCTCGCCGTTAACGCGGTAGTAAACCTTGCCGCCCACCAGTCTCAGCGGCGGCTCAATGGCCCCAACCAGCGCCTTCAGCAGCGTGGTTTTGCCACAGCCACTTTCGCCGGCAATTCCATAGACTTCGTTCTCCCGAATCACGAGGTCAACCTCGTTGACCGCTTTCACTACCTTTTGGGTTCCAAAAACGTCGAGCACGTAGAAGGTTTTCAGTTGTTCAGTCCTGAGTATCGTCATCGTCATAGCGCTTATTGCCCTCCGACACGTTGGATCCGGGTTCGTGGATCGAGGTACTCGCTAATACTGACCGAAAGCCAGTACAAGGCCACAAATAGAAAAATTGAGAGGATGACCGGGGTTAATACCCACCACCAGCGCCCCAACAACACCGCCTGATGGATAATCGCCGATTGGAGCATCGTGCCGAGCGTCGGAAGGTTAGGGTTGATCAGGCCCAAAATAGCCAGGGTTATCTCTAGCCCAATCGCCCAGGCCATGTTATTGATCAGGGTGGAAAACACCAGGGGCGTCGCGTAGGGCATATACTCGTTTAGCACCAGGCGCACCGTGCCGGTGCCCGAGAGAATAGCCGTTTGGGTGAACTCACGTTCACGCAAACTCAATATCAGCGACCGGATGACCCGCGCATCCCAGGCCCAGCCGAAAAACGCCAGCAGCAACCCCAATGTGACGAGATTCATCCTATCCCGCACCAACATGGCCAACAATACGATGATGAGAAATAACGGTATCACCAGCAGGCTGTCGCTGATGAACATCAAACCCCTGTCGGCGCCCTTACCCCGATAACCGGCCACCATGCCGACCAAAATCGCGATAATCCGCGACGCCGTGGCCGCAATCACCGAGATGGTTAGCGAGTTACGCACCGCAAACGTGGCTTGCCAGAAAATATCTTGCCCCTTGGAATCGGTGCCCAGGAGATAGGTCCACGATGGTTTTAGGTCTCTTGGTACAACTCCCCAGAGAGTCGGGTCGTAGGGCGCAAAAATGGACAGGGCAGCCAGGATGAGCAGCAGGCACAGGACGCAAAAACTCAACGCAAACCTGTAATCCCTGAAAAGGTCTCTGAATGTTTTCACAATTTCCGCACTCCTTACATGTATCTGATTCTCGGATCCCAGAAAGGATACAGCAGATCAACAACGAGAATTGCCGTTGTGATCGCCACAATCGAAATGGTTGTGATGCCCATAATCAGATTATAGTCCCCGGTAACGATGGCATTGTAAAGCAATGTGCCAAGCCCAGGATAGGAGAAGACAATTTCTGTAATCAGGGCGCCGCTGAAAATCTGGCCAAGCGCCAGCGCCAGATTCGTAATTTGCGGCAGTATCGCGTTTCGGATCACGTATTTCGACACGATCCTGCTTTCGTTGATGCCGCCGAGCTTGGCGTATTGCACATAGTTCTCGGCATTGACGTTCTGCACAATCAGCTTCATCGTCTGAAAGTTGACCGCCCCGCCCAGGATGGTCAGCGACAGGGCAGGCAAGAACGAGTGCCAGAGCACATCCTTAATGAAGGGCCAATTGAAGGCTACCTTCCGGCCAATGGCGGTCCCCCCAGAAACGGGAAACCACCTGACCCAGTAGGCTAACAGCAGCAACAGGGCAAAGGCAAAGATGTAATACGGCAGCGGACGGATGACCATGGCCACGGCATCAAGGGCCCGCGACCAGCGATTGCGAGAGTAATAACCGGCCAATCCGCCAATAATGTTCCCAAGTGTCCAGTTGAGGAACGTCGTGGTCAGCAGCAGGCCGGCCGTCCACGGCAGGGCTATGCCTATCAACTTACTCACCGGCGTGGGAAACTGAAAGAAAGAAACGCCAAAGTCTGCCCGGAACAACCTCAACCAAAAGTTACCATACTGCTCAAGCCAAGAACCTTCAAGTCCGTACATCCTTTTCAAATTTGTCACAGTTTCATCTATCGTGGCCGGGTCCAGAGTCGCGCCCCGCGATTGTATGGCCGTAATCGTTCTGACAATCGGGTCATTGGGCAAGAAACGAGGAATAAAGAACACGGCGGTGATGCCCAGGAAAGTGACTAAAACATACTGAATAAGCCGTGGAATGAGATAGCGTCTGATAAATGTCAAGGCTGTTTTCTCCTCTGCTTCTCTAGCCATTGAATATTCCCCGGGCGAGCTTTATCGCCCACCCGGGGAAATCGGACCGATATTTTTACAAATTACTTGCCGGTCGGTTCCAGGAACGGCATCATGTATTTGAAGTTACCCCAGTGGGCATAGGGTTGGGTGTAGGCATTTTCACTACCAGGCCAGTTGGACCAGTAGGTCTCGTCCCATGACATGAAGCCCACGTACCCATAGGTGGGGATGCCGGGCATCTCGGTGACAGCAATTTTGAGACCCTCGATACCGACCTCGATCACCGCTTCGGAGTCGGTGGGGTCGGTTTCGCGCAGTTTCTTGATAACGGCATCCATCTCCGGGCTTGACCAACGTCCCACTTGTCCGCCGGTTACCTCACCGTTCGGCTTCACGTACTCGGAGTTCCACAAGTCGAGCGTGCGGTACAGGTCAGGGCCAGCGCCCCAGGGTTCTTGAGCCGGCCAGTTGCCTGAAACCTCAAAGTCGCCGGTGTTGTTCAAATCTGCCGCCGCTTCCGTGGGGTAGGGTTCCGCGTCAATGCCGAACTTCTTCCACTGCTGGGTCGCGGCTATGCAGTTTCTATAGCCGTGCGTGGTGGTGTCCGTATTGCTCACACACCTAATCTGCCAGGGCTCGCCGTCCGGCAGAAGCCACTGGCCATCGGCGTTTTTGGAGAAGCCGTTCTTCTCAAGGAGCTTGGCGGCCTCGTCGGGCGCGTACTTGTACCAGCCAATGCCAAACGCCTTTTCGATGTAGGCCGGGTCATTGGGGAAGATGTAGCCCCTGCCCACGGCGTACTCCGCTTCTTGAGCGGGAGCGGTGGGGTCGTACGGCTTGAATTTTTCGCCGTTGCCCAGATCCAATTCAAAGTCGGTTAACCACGACACCATGGGTTTAATAAAGTTTTCGGGGTAAGTACCGAGCGACGGGATGTGGACCGGACTTAATACGCCGGTGCCATCAACGGCGATGCCCATGTACTCGGGAATATTAATGGCCAGCAGCAGCGCCCAGCGGACGTCTTTGTTATCGTACGGCGGTATGGTTGAGTTGAAGACAATGCCGGTAATACACGGGTCGTTGTTCACCACCCAGGGGAAAGTGGGCTGATAAGCCCGGCACGATTCGCACTGCGCCAACACGGCCTTAAGCCCATCCGACGAGAGATTTAAATAGTCGGCCTGGTGGGTCAATTGAGCCAAAATTTTGGCACCCTCATTGGCAAAATACTGGAGGACAACGTACTTGGGCTTTGGCTCACCGTACATAATGCCGGTCGGGCTTTTATCCCAATCCTCTCGCTTTTCCCAGATAGTCCAGAACCCGCTCTCATCGTAACTGTGCAGTTTGTACGGCCCGGTGCCAACAACTGGATTGAACTCGAACGCGACCGGATCAGCCTCCTTTTCAAAGATATGCTTGGGCATAATGTGAGTGACGCCCCAACGGTCGAGGAACCGGGTGTGGAAACGCGAATTCGATTGCGTTAGCTCAATCTCAACCGTATAGTCGTCGGGCGCAGACACGCTTTTAACGTTGTCGGCGAAGTAACTATGAGCGTTGAAGCCATCGTACTTGACGAGCGTTTCAATCGTGTAGACCACGTCAGCCGCGGTGAACGGCTCGCCGTCGTGCCAGGCGACGCCCTGGCGGAGAGGAATGGTCAACGTGGTGAAGTCGTCGCTGTAAATCGGATCCCCGTCGGCAAGACCGTTGATGATCTTGCCGGTGGCAAAGTCAACCAACCACAGCGGCTCCCAGGCCAGGTTTTGCATGCCGCGATCTCGCCATTTCCACCCCACCCAATCGTTAAAGTTGCCAGGAGTGCCCACGCGGCCGGTGAGGATGTCGGCAATCACCGTCTCATTTCTGGGCAAAACACCCAGCACATCAGGCGCTTCTTCTTTTTCCACTGGCACGGGCGTGGCCGTCACCACCACCTCTTGCGTTTCGATCACGGTCTCAACTACCGGAGTCCCCTCGACCTCAACGATGCGCGTAACCTCCACCTCTTTTTCAACAACTTTCTCAATTACTTCAGGGGTAGCTGCCGGAGCGCAAGCAACCAGCACCGCCAGAACAACTACCAAGATTATTAACTTTTTCACGTTCTTTCTCCCTTTCTGCTATATATTCTGACTTTGAACCTGTAACAACTAGGGATCATCACTTTAATATCATAGGCGCCTCCTTTTAGACTTTGCTTAAACCGCCCGGCAGCAAGAACCTCTCACGATGAGCCGTGTGGGTATTTTGTACAGGTTACTATCCGGGCAGTTGCCCTGAATCAGGCTCACCAGCATCTCCGTGGCCACGTAGCCCATCTTGTCAATAAATTGATCAACCGTGGTCAAACCAACGTCAATGTAGGCGGCTTCAGGCGTGTTATCAAAGCCAACCAGGGACAGGTCGGCGGGAATAGACAGGCCGGCTTCCTGGGCCGCCTTGAGCACGCCAAAAGCGGATTGATCGTTGGCCGCAAAGATGGCGGTTGGCGGGTTGGGCAAATTTAGTAATTTTTGCGCAGCTGCGTAGCCACACTCATAGGTGAAATCACCGGGTTGAATCAATTCTTGCTCCAGAGGCAGATTGGCCTGGCAAAGACCATCTTTATATCCTTGAAATCGCCGCAGCGCACTTTGCAAATCGGTCCGGCCGCCAATAAAACCAATGCGCCGATGCCCTAAGCCGATCAGATATTCCATCACGGCCAGCGCGCCCATTCGATTAGTGGCAATAACAGCGGGAAATTCTGCATCTTCTGGATGGGGATCAACCGCCACCAGCGGATAGTGAGTAAAAAATTTGGTGGCTCTGGGGGTTACCACAATAATGCCATCGGTAATACTGCCATTGAGCAGGGAAACGTATTGTTGTTCTCGGATCGGCCATCTGCTCATCCGGCTATTGCCGCCCGTATAAACAATCAGATCATAGTTAAATTTTTTAATGGCCTGATTGACCCCCCTCATCACCTGAATAGAGAAAGAGTCGTTCACATCGGGCACCACCAAACCAAGCACATTTGTGCAACGGCTGCGCATGCCTTTGGCCGCCAAACTTGAAGTATAGCCTAATTCCTCAATAACTTGTTGAACCTTTTCATAAGTTTCCGGGGCCACGTCGTCTTTATCATTCAGAACCCGCGATACCGTAGAAACCGACACGCCGGCCACACGGGCCACATCTCTAATGGTAGGGTTTGACTTTCGGCTCACGGTTGACCTCTGTTGCTCAGACGACATCGTTCCCGGCAACATTTCCGGTAACGTTACCGGAAACGCGAGCCTATTCTACAATAAAAAATTTGTTTTGTCAAACGGGATTTTGGGAAGGGGTGTCCAGAATTCCTAAAATTCTGGACACATCGGAAGAAATTCGAGAGGATACTCCCCGCGCCGCCCAGTCTGTCCTAAAATTTGAGGCAGACCTATTTGGGAAGGAGGATTTTAATCAAATCAATAACTTCAACCGCGTTCATTAAGCATAAGCTTGAAGTATATCGGCCAGTTCTGTCCGTTGAAGACAGTTTTCAAAACGGAAGGATTGCATCATTTCGTCAATTTCGGCTTCAGTCATGCCCTTAAACAGCGCCCCAAATTCTTCCAACAGCGGTTCAGCCAAGAGGATGTAGCGGACAAGCCGATTAATTTGCCATCGCGCCCCAAAGGGGAAGGGGTTGTAATTGGGAAACTCCGCGGCAAAGAGCGTTTCTATTGGTTCCATCACATGCCGGATGTGGGTATCCATCCCGCCCCAGGAATCCGCGCCCAACCGCGCTTTTTTTTCCAGAATGGGCCGGATACGTTGCAGCCATTTGCTTTCCGGATCCACATAAACCACGCCCTGCAAACCAATGTCTTTGTAAAGCCAGATGGACCAACTGGCCTGATAATGGGCATAAATTTTTAGCTGATCCCGGAGCACCTGGTAGTGCGCCGCGTCAACTTCCGGTTGGCCCAAATACATGGGGCCAAACTCGCCAACCCAAATAGGGGTTTTAGTTTTTAGCATATACTGGCTGCGTTCCAAAAAAATTTCTTGCAGCACTTCTTGATCATAATACTGGCCTCTGGTTTCACCGGGATAAACGTTGCTATAAACAAAACCGGGCGCGGCATAATCATGGTTAGTGTATACTACGTTAGAGAGAGGTTGGCCAAACATATGAAAATCTTGCGAATAACGATTGCCTTCAAAGAAGATGATATGATGGGGGTCAATGGCCCGGATAGCGTCAAAAAGGCGGCGGTAGTAAGGAGCAATTTTTTCCTCGCTGGGATCGCCGGGTTCATTGATGGGGTTGTAACCGGCCACCCAGGGATTGTTTTTGTAGCGTTGGGCAAAGGCTTCCCACAGATTGACCGCCCGGTCTTGAAAGTGTTTGTGCTGCCAAAACAAAGCTTTGTGGGTGGGGTTGTCGGAATGCCAATCCTGGTTTTGGTAGCCGGGCAGGGCATGCAGATCAATAATGGTGTAGATGTTGTGCCGGGCGCAGAGGTCAATCACCCGGTCCAGGTGTTTAAAGCCGGCCTCGCGGATGATAAAGGGTTGCATATCATCTTCAAAATGGCGATAGTTGACCGGCAGGCGCAGCAAATTTAGGCCCAATGATTGGATGTATTGGGCATCGCCCTCGGTAAAGAAGTATTCCAGGAAGCGGTCGAAGAAAAACTCGTACAGTTCATCGCCCAGATTCTGGCGGACAACCCGGCGTTGGGCTTCTTCATTGGCGGAATAGCCGGTGATAAAGTTTTCCATATTCATCCAGCCGCCCAGGCCAAAACCGCGCAGCACAACGGTTTCCCCGGCCTGGTTGACTATTTGGTTGCCGTTTACGGTGAGAAATTTTTTAGCCAATGACATTGGATGGCTCTCCTTAGAATTTTGTAGAGCCTGTCTGAAAAGCCTAACCTAGTTTCTGGTGCAAAAGTGTCGATTGAGTAGAATAGTCGGAGGTGAACCAAAGGAGACCAAAGACTATGCTACGAGATAGATATG
>JAFGDY010000316.1 GCA_016931895.1 Anaerolineae bacterium | reverse complement strand
TGTGTGAGTTTGGCATCAATTTGAAGCGAATCAACCCCTCCTTCATTTCTCTTTTAGTTACTCGCACTTGTTCTTAACATGAGCCAATAAGGAATATTGGCATGTTTACCAAAACAAAAATTTTCGTTCTGACAACTGTTACTATTTTTACATTGCTTGCAGCCCAGTGTAGGGCCGCCCAACCGGGATCCGCTGTCCGGCAAGCAGGGGGACAGCAAGAAAAGGCCACCGAAGTTTACTTAGAAGAGCGCCACGAAGGCGAAGCGCATGCGGACGAACCCGAGGCCGATGAACATGAACACGAAGGTGAAGCTCTTGAACATGAAGCTGAAATGCCTGAACCGGCGCCTGTGGACTTGGCCGATGGCGAAAAACTCAAGGTAATTGCGACCACCAGTATTGTGGCCGATGTGGTCAAGAAGATTGGCGGTGATAAGATTGATCTCACCATCCTCCTGCCGATTGGCGCCGACCCGCATACCTTTAATCCCGCTCCGGCCGATTTGGCGGCTGTGGCCGATGCGCACGTGGTTTTTGCCAATGGGATGGGGCTGGAAGAATTTTTGGACGAGATGATCAGCAATGCCGGCGGCGGAGCAGTCGTCGTCCACGTGTCGCACGGCGTTGAACCCCGCCAGCTTGGCCCGGTGCCCACCGCCGACCCGAAGGAACACGAACTGGAAGAGGGGCATCATCACCAGGGGGTAGATCCGCACACTTGGACCAGCCCGGCCAATGTTAAAATTTTTGTCCATAATATTGAACATACCCTCAGCGCCCTTGACCCGGCCCATAGCCAGATTTTTGAAGCCAATGCCAGGGCTTATCAAACCCAATTGGATGAGTTGGATACGTGGGTCAAAGCGCAAATAAACAGCATCCCGGCCGAAAACCGCGAGTTGGTCACCGACCATACCGCTTTTGGCTACTACGCTGAACATTATGGTTTAAAACAGGTGGGAGCAGTGATCCCGTCGTTTAGTAGCGCGGCTGAACCGTCGGCTAAAGAATTGGCTGAATTGGAAGACGTGATCAAAACATACAAGGTTAAGGCTATTTTTGTGGGCGCCTCGGTCAACCCGTCGTTGGCGGAGCGGGTGGCAAACGATACGGGCGTTAAACTGGTCACTCTGTACACCGGCTCGTTGGGCGCGGCGGGCAGCGAGGTGGAGACGTATCTGGATTACGTTCGTTATAATACTACCGCCATTGTAGAAGCTCTGAAGTAAAGGCAGGGGATTAACTTATGGAAATGAGGCAGCGCGCCGGCGCCTTGAACGCCGGCGGGGTAGAACATGATTTGCGACATCCTATCCTGGAACTGACAGGGATTTCGGTTCGTTTTAGCGGCGCTTTGGCGCTGGATCAAGTTTCGTTTCGATTGCACAAAGGCGAGCGCGTGGCCGTGATTGGCCCAAACGGAGCCGGAAAAAGCACCCTGTTTAACGTGATTGCCGGGGTTTTGCCGCCCACTCAAGGCCAGGTAAACATCTACGGTCACGGGCCGGACGAGCATATTTGCATTGCCTATGTGCCCCAACGCAACCAGGTGGATTGGAAATTCCCCGTGAACGTGGCCGATGTGGTGATGATGGGGCGGATCAGAAAGTTGGGCCTGTTCCGCTGGCCCCGGCGCAAAGATTGGGCTTACGTTTATGAAGCACTGGAATTAGTGCGGATGGCTCACCTGGCCAAACGCCAGATTGGCGAGCTATCGGGCGGGCAGCAACAGCGGGTGTTCATTGCGCGCGCTCTGGCCCAAGAGGCTGAATTGATGTTAATGGACGAACCCCTGACCGGGCTGGATGTTAAATCGCAAGAAGAGATCTTTACCGTTTTTAAAGAGCTACGCCGGCGTCAAGTGACCATCATGGTGGCTACGCACGACCTCAACCTGGCCGCCGAAAGGTTTGACCGTTTGATGCTGCTCAAGGCCCAAATGCTTGGCTTTGGCCGGGCGAGTGAGGTCTTCACTCCCGCGCTGTTGAGCCAGGCTTACAGCGGGCACATGCGGATAATTGAAACCCCCAACGGCGCCATGATGCTCAGCGACACGTGCTGCGGCGGCGGGGAAGAAAGGAGATAGGCCGGATGGCCGACCTGCTGAATTTTATTTTTGAACCGCTGGGATACGCCTTTATGGTGCGAGGCCTGATTGCGGCCCTGATTGTGGGCGTTGTGTGCGCGGTGCTGGGCGCGTATATTGTTTTGCGCGGGATGGCTTTTTTGGGCGACGCGCTGGCCCATGCCATTTTGCCGGGAGTGGCCGCCGGTTATTTGCTGGGCGGGAGCAATCCGTTGTGGCTTTCCGCCGGGGCGCTGGCCGCCGGGGTTGTTACCGCCTTGGGCATTGGCGTCATCAGCAAAGGGGGGGTGAAAGAGGACACGGCGATTGGGGTTATGTTTAGCGGCATGTTCGCCCTGGGCATTGCCTTGATCTCAACCGTGCGCAACTACGCCGTTGACCTGACGCATTTTCTTTTCGGCAACGTGTTGGGCGTGTCCGCCGGCGACCTGTGGCTGACGGGCCTTTTTGGCGGGCTGGTGATCCTGGCTATTATTGCCTTTTACAAAGAGTTTCTGGTAATTTCTTTTGACCCCATTCTGGCCAGAACGCTGCGCTTACCCGCCGCTTTTTTAAACTACCTGCTGCTGCTGTTGATTGCCGTTACTATTGTGCTCTCGCTGCAAACCGTGGGGGTGGCCCTGATGGCCGCCATGCTGGTTACGCCGGCGGCTACGGCTTACCTGCTGACCCGCCGCCTGCCGGTGATGATGATCTTGGCGGCCGGCGTTGGCGCGGCAAGTGCCGTGGTGGGCTTGTACCTTTCTTTTTACGTTAATATTGCTTCCGGCCCGGCCATTGTACTCACCTGTACCTGCTTTTTTCTGCTGGCCCTTGTTTTTTCGCCCGGCCGGGGTATTATTAAAAGAAGGTTGGCGGGCAGCGGGCCAAAGCCAACCGCTGATTAATTCACCTTTATTTCGGAAGCCGATGAACCAACTGGCCGACCAGCTCAAACAAAAAAGCGACCAACTGGCCGCCGTCCGCGAGATCAGCCGGGCCATTGCCGAAGCCCGCGACTTGGATGATACCCTGGACCTGATCACGCGCCGCACCACCGAGGTGATGCGCGTGGAGTCGTGCTCCATCTATCTTTACAACAAAACCCGCGACCGGTTGGTTTTGGCGGCCACCACCGGCCTGAAAAAAGAAGGCATCGGCGAAGTGTACCTGCCGCACGGGGCCGGCTTAACCGGCTGGGCCGCCGAGTATCGGCAGCCCATTGCCGTTACCAACGCTTTCAAAGACCCGCGCTTTTACCGCGTCATCGGCTCCGGCGAGAGCAAATTCCCCTCGCTCATGGCCCAGCCCTTGATCAGCCATAATAAAGTGATTGGCGCGGTTAACGTGCAAACGGTGAACCCCCACAAGTTCACCCGGGACGAGATTGAACTGTTTGGCATTATCACCGAACTTGCCGCGATTGCCCTGGAAAAAGCCCAGTTGGCCCATACGGCCATCATTCAGGAAATGCACCACCGGGTTAAGAACAATCTGCAAATGATAGCTATGCTCCTGCGTTTGCAAATGGGGCAGGAAAACACACTCTCCCCGCAGAATGTTTTGAATGAGACCATCAACCGGGTGTTGAGCATTGCTACGGTTCATGAGATGTTGTCGGAAGCAGGGGTGGACAAGGTGGGCACGCTGGATTTGATCAGGCGGGTTTCAATGATGGTTTCCGGTAACATGGTCAATCCCGCGGCCAAGATTAATATCGCGGTGACGGGCAACAACATTGAACTACCGTCGCAACGGGCTACCAGTTTGGCCCTGATCACCAATGAGCTTTTACAAAACGCGCTGGAGCATGGGCTGGCCGGGCGCAGCGAGGGCCAAGTTTCAATCCACCTGGCCAATAGAGGCTCGTATTTACAGCTAAAAGTTTGCGATAATGGTCGCGGCCTGCCTCCCCATTTTAACCCAAACCACGATCTCAACCTGGGGCTGGACATCGTCCGCACCACGGTTAAGGAAGATATGCAGGGCGAATTTTACATCGGCCCGGCCGAGCCACTCCCCGGCACGCTGGTCGAGATTACGTTGCCCCTGGCAGTGATAGCCAACGTCTAAAAACCTCAATGTTTTTGCAAACGCTCCCAGGCCCGGCGATACCGTTTTAACCGTTCAAAATCCTTATCCCCCATCTCCGTTGACATCCGTCGCAAGTCCATATTGTCCTCCAAATCGGCCAGTTTGACCCGCCGGGAAACAGGATGGGCCAGGCTGCGTTCCACAAACTCGTCGTAAGTTTCTTCCTGGCGACGAGTTACGCCATCCAGGGCTTCAATCACTTCGGGGGCGTAGCCCGTCTGCCGTAAATCGGCCAGGGTCAACTCACTATCCTCCACCACGTCGTGCAAAATCCCCACCATTTGCTCAAGTTCCGTTTCCAGGCGAAACATGACCCGCAGTGGATGTAAAATGTAAGGCTGGCCATACTTGTCAACCTGACCTTGATGTGTTTTAACTGCCAGGGCAATAGCATCTTCTAAAGTAGGCATAAATATCTCCTTGTAAATAGGCAAATTGCCGATGGGCAAAAGTAGGGGTTACATTTAGAAGGGGATTTCTCGGCCTACGGCTCATTCGTTGCGCTCAGGGCAGGCTTTCAAAATGACGTTCAGCTTGTCGCATAACAAACGTCTCAACGGTTAAATAAATCTACCACCTCATAAACCGGCTCCGGCTGGCTTTGCCCTTTGAGCAGCAGATCACCCACACTTTGGGCCTGGGCGTAATCTTGCACCAGGTAAAATGTTTCCTGGCTGATCAAAATCTGGCCGCCCTTGGCCTGCTCTTGCAAGCGTTTGACCTTGTTAACGGAATCGCCAATTACGGTATAGTTCATCATTTGGGCGGTGCCAATGTTGCCCACCACGGCCTCGCCAATGCCCACGCCCACCCCAAAACGGAGCCGGTGTTCTGGGGGGAGATGTTGGTGCAATTTTTCTACCAGGCGACACAAGTTCCACGCTGCCTTCACCGCCCGCACCGGATGGTCGCTTTGGGGTAGAGGAGCGTTAAAAAAGGCCATCACCGCATCGCCCATAAATTTGTCTAAGGTGCCTTCCTGGGCCAGCACCGCTTCGGCAGCCACCCGCATGTATTGGTTGAGCAATTCAACCAGCACTTCCGGTGAAATTTGGGAGCTAAAACTACTAAAGCCCCGCACGTCGGCAAAAAGCACCGTCACCGGCTGGCGCATCCCGCCCAATTCTACCTCGCCGGACCGGGTCAGCAGTTGTTCAACCACGGTGGGGGCCACGTATCGCTCAAACAGGCCGCGGATCTGTTGTTTTTCTCGCTCTTTGGTTAAATGGAGTTGACGCATCAACTGCATATTATGAATGGCGATGGCCGCATAATCGGCCAGCATGCGCAGCAGGCGGTCGTCGTGCGAGGTAAACTGGCCCGTTATCTGCTTGCTGATGCTCAACGTGCCGATAACTCTTTGCCCCACCTGGAGCGGCACCGAAAGAATGGTTTCGGTTGGCCCCCTGGTTGTTTCCACACAATCCTCTTCGTCCAGCACCAGCAGTTTGGTGACGCTCCGTGTTTTTTGGGGCGTATGGTTTCCGTCGGGGCCACGTTTTTTCCGCAAACAACCGCCTACTTTACCTGTATCCGAGTCAACCAATACCAGCGAACACTCCTGGCAGCGGGTGACAAACAACACGGCATCTACAATCCGTTCCAGCATTTTGTTGGGCTGCATAAGGGCATTAATGGACTTGCCCACCTGGTACAGTGTATTCAATTCGCGGATGTGCTGTTCAAGGCGTTGGTTGGCCTGCATCACCCGGCGGGTGAGCGTTTCTTTTTCATGGCGCAGGCGGGTCACCGTCAACACCTCTTCAATGGTGTCCAACATCTCCTGGGCCGCAAAAGGTTTGACCAGATAATCCTTGGCCCCCAACCGGAACACCTCCACGGCCACCTGCTCCGAGCCATGCGAGGTCATTAAAATGACCGGCACTTTGCACCCCTGCGCGCGCAGGTTCCGCAACACTTCAATACCGGTCATTTTAGGCATTTCATAGTCCATCAAAACCAGATCGGGTTTGCCGGATAACACTTTTTGCAGCCCTTCCGCGCCATCGGTGGCCTGGTCAATCTCAAATCCGTTGGGACGCAGCACATACTCAATCACAAATTCGCGGATTTGAGGACTATCATCCACTACAAGCACTTTGAGCTTGTCCATGTTCACCTTCTTTGATACCCGGTTCTGGTGATAGATTGTTAAGGGACCGAAACGAGGTTATCTTAACTATTAATAAATAGTATCAGAATTTGAGGGGTTTTGTCCATCCCCCATTTTTGCTACTCAAGTTGAAGTTGCGGGCCGCAGACCGTCAATCCGAAACCGTAAATCTACAGTCTGGGCCGTTTTTTCCGGCGGCGATAACGGCTGAATTGATACCAGAGCAGCCCCCCCACCACCCCCACGGCCAGGAGGCCCCACGGCCAGGCTCCCCAATTGAAGGAACGCGAGGCCGGTATTTCGGTAAGGGCCGGATCAGGGGTGCCCCGCCCGGCCAGGGCCGCCGCAGAAGTGGCCTCATAGAGCGAGGTAGCGGTAGGAGCAAAGGTGGGAGGAAAGTCAATGGGAGTGGGCGTGGGCGGCGGCAAGGTGGGCGTGGGCGTATCGGTGGGGCCGGGCGTGGGCGTAGGCGTGCCCAGGCCAAAGATGGGCACCGTGTTCTGGTCGCCCCGGAATTGGACAAACTCGGCGGCCACCCAGGCCTGGCCTTCAGGCCCGTCGGCAAATTCTATTTGCCACCACTGGCCGTCCTGGCTAATGGCCAGCACATCGGCGGTATCGCCGGGATAAAGCCCCCCCACCAGCGTTCCTTCCAGCGACGGTTCGGAGCGGACGTTCACCGGATCGGTGGCCTCCACGCTGCCCTCAATCACCGGCTCAGCCGGGGTTGGGGTAACCGTGGCCGCCGGCGACGTTCCCGCCTCTACACCGGCGGCGTCGTCGGCCACGGGTACGGCTGAACTATCGCCCCCAAAGTCAACCACCACGTCGGCCACCCAGGCCAGGCCGTTTTCCCCGGCCTGGTATTCAATTTGCCACCAGTCGCCTGTTTCATTTTTGGCCACCACAACGGCCGATACGCCGCTTTCCAGCCGTCCCACCAGGTCAAAATTGAGGCCGGGGCCGCTGCGCACGTTCACCCCGCCGGCCGGAATTTGCACGCGCGGCGGCGCGCCGGTAAGGGCGGGTGTTTCTTCTGCCGAGGGCGTTGTTTCAGCGGCGGTTGATGGCTCACCGGCCTCCGGCTCGCTTGTTTCGGCAGCGGGCGGCGTCTCCACCAACGGCACGTCAGCCGCTTCCCCCACAAATTCAACCACCTCGGCCGAGACCCAACCTTTGCCCTCAGGCCCGCCGGCAAATTCAATTTGCCACCAATCGCTGGCTTCTGTCCGGCCCACCACCGGGGCCAGGCTGCCGGCGGGCAATTCGCCTATTTTGGCAAAGCTGGTGTCCGGTCCCTGCCGGATATTGGTCAAAAAGTCAACTTTAACATAGGGGCCTTCAGGCGGGGTTTCCGGCGTAACCTGAGTCTGGGCCAAAGCGAGGGCAGCCGGCGCGGCTGGCGGAGCGCCCCGCAGGTCGGTGACCAATTCTCGGGTCAGCTCCAAATACAGGTTGCCATAACTCTGGCTCGGCTCAAGCTGCGTGCCTTCAGGCCATTCGTTGAAACTGGTGATAATGATCATTTCGGGCTGGCTGGCGATGGCCCCCTGCCACGTTTCGCGGTAATAATCCCCGTTGCGGCGAGGCACGGCAAAGGCATTTTCGCGCGGCAGGCGGGTGTCATCGTAACCCGGCATAGCGGTGGCCACCCACAGGCGTTCCACCTGATTTTCGGCTTCGTAGTTGCGGACAAGATTGCCCCACTTGGCCAGTTGCTCGGCCGGTGAGGCGGCCCAGGCCACACTGTAGAGATGGTGGCCGTCAAATACAGTCTGGTAGGTTATGTCCACGCCTTCGGCGATCCAGTAGCTGTTATGATCGGGGTCTACCTGGCTACGAATGGCCGCCCATTCATCTACCGAAAATTGCTGCTGCCGCCAGAAAAAGATAACGGGCTTGTTTTGGTAGCGCAAATAGGCCGGGTGCTGGGCGTGAGTGGTCAGCAGGGTGGTAAGGGCCTGGGTTACGGCCGCGGCGTCGCCGAAGAAGGGACTGGTGGTTTCCACGTCTACGGCGGCTTTAAAGTCGGTAGCCTGGGCTACGTCTAACAGGGTGCGAAAATTGGTTTCGGTTTGGTTGTTGGTTTCCTGAGGGCCGTACCAGGATTGCACAAAGGCGTTGATGCCCGCGCCCTGGGCCTGGGCCACGTGCCGCTCGATGGTGGTCCGGTTGGCTGAGCGGTAGGGTTCGGCTGGCAAGTCGGCTGATTGGCCAGACCTCCAGGTGTCTTGGTCGAACCAGGCATAATAAAAGGCCAGGACAGGAGGTGAGGTTTGAGCCAGTATCTTAGGCCACCCGGCCATAGTGGGCTGAGATAAGATGAGCAGAGTGAAGAGCAAGGTCAAAAAAGTTTTGCTTATTTTCATAGTTGCATAACGCTCCAAACGCAAGAGTATACCACACAAGAGAACGATCGCCAAGCAGTCCAAATTGGCTGAAATGTCATCTCTTAAAAGTTGTGGTATAATATTAGCAAAACCGGGCCGACTCTGCGCCCATTGGTTTTGTGCCCATTGGCTCTGTACCCATTTTGGGGCCATCAGGGTAGGGACAAAACATTGTTTTGTCCCTACTGCAAAATTTGGGAGTGCGCCCAACCGGGTCAACAAACTGTACAAAATACCCGGAGTGTGGTAGCATTGATCATAATTATGTAAAGAGGATGGATAATTATGCCCACAATTGAAGACGGCCGGACTGCGGCAGAAGCAGGAAATCTTCAACAAGCCCGCCTGATTTATGAGGCCATTCTCCAGGAAAACCCTCGTTCTGAAGAGGCCTGGTTGAATCTGGGCGATGTGTTAACTGAAACCAATGACAAGCGGATATGTTACGAGAATGTCCTAAAAATCAACAAAAACAACCGGGCCGCCAGAGAGGCTTTACGCAACCTGCAACCTGAAGAAGACCCCTTTGTGGCGGCGCTTAAGCAAAAAACGGCCACGACGCCGATTGAGGAAGAGGAAGAGGAAGAATTTCTTGAGGATATTGAAGATACAATGGTCAGCATGCGTTCTGACTCGTCGGCCGAAAAAGCCTCAGGTGAAACCCCAACGGCAGTGTTGGTGGCTATAGGCTTGGGGTTAGCCGTGGTGGTGTTTGCCATTGCCTCTGGCCTGATATTTTTTGTTCTATCTTCGGTGACCGTCCCCTAAACCAAGGCCTGATGTTGCCTGCCGACTCATTATGTTGCCAGATTTCCGTTTGCGTCAAAGAGAATATTTGTTGGAAATCAGCCGGGCCATGAGCGCCCGGCTTGATTTGTCTTCGCTGCTGGAACTCACCCTGAAAAGCGCCGTGGAGATCCTGGCCGGCCAGGCCGGTTTGATTACGCTCCGGCGCAGTGATGGTTCGTTTATCCCCCAGGCCAGCATTGGCCTGCCGTACCAGGCGGTGCCCTTGTTTGAACCCTTGTGGCGTGATCTGGATACGGAAGAGCATCGCCTTATCCCTGATATGTCGCTGCGGTTGGCTCTGGCCTCGCGGGCTGCCGGGGTGCCGATGCGCCAAGTGGTGGCTTTGCCCCTGGAGCTTGGCCAGGATATTATTGGTTACATTTTTATTTTTCGGGCCAGGGGCGCGGCCTTTAGCAGCAACGACCGCCAGGTGTTGGGCGCCTTTGCCGACCAGGCCGCGATTGCCGTGCAAAACGCTCGCCTGTACCAGCAGGTGAGCGCCGAACGGGAACGCCTGAACGCCATTATTGAAAACAGCGGCGATGGGGTGATGATCATCAACCCCTACCGTATTATTCAAACCTGGAATAAGGCCCTGACCAATATGACCGGCATCTCGGCTGAAGCGGCTATTGGCCGGCCCTGTTACGAGGTGTTGAATTTGCAAACCAAACAGGGAGTCAGCGTGTGCCATACGGCCTGCCCCCTGCTCAACCCGCCCGCGGATGGCCGCCTGTATGCCGAGGGCATTCATCGCCGCGCCGACGGGCTGGCCCTGACCCTGGCCGATAACTATTCGCCGCAACACGACCAGGAAGGCCATACCACCCAGGTTATTGCCAACGTGCGCGATGTTACCCGTTTGCAGCAGGCCGAGGAGATGAAACAAACGCTGCTCTCGGTGATCTCCCACGAATTGAAAACGCCGGTGAGCATTATCAAAGGTTATGCCGGCACCCTGGCCCGCGAGGATGCCGACTGGGACAGGCCCACCCTGGCCGACGGCCTGGCCGTGATTGAGGAAGAGGCCGACCGGCTGGACCGGCTGATCACCAATCTCCTGGAAGCCAGCCGTTTGCAATCCGGCGGCTTTAAACTGCGCCTCAGCTATCTGAACCTGGCCGACATCGCCGCCACGGCTGTGGAAAATCTGCAAGCCACCACCGCCAAACACGCTTTTACCGTTGACTTTCCCCCGGATTACCCGCCCATTCAGGGCGATTTTGAACGGCTGCGCGAAGTGTTGACCAACCTGATCGGCAACGCCATCAAATATAGCCCAGACGGCGGCCAGATTACGGTGGGCGGCGTGACAGGTGAAAACAATACGGTGCGCCTTTACGTGCGCGATGAAGGCATTGGCATTCCCCCGGCCGAGCAGGAACGTATTTTTGATCGCCTTTACCGGGTTGATAACCGCCTGGCTCGCCAAACGCCCGGCACGGGCCTGGGCCTCTTTTTGGTTAAAGCCGTGGTTGAAGCGCACGGCGGGCAGGTGTGGGTGGAAAGCGTCCCT
The DNA here is from genome assembly GCA_016931895.1 of Anaerolineae bacterium. Classification (NCBI taxonomy): domain Bacteria; kingdom Bacillati; phylum Chloroflexota; class Anaerolineae; species Anaerolineae bacterium. The sequence continues at coordinate 8,348 of JAFGDY010000316.1, read as the reverse complement.
GGCCAGGGCAGCAACTTCTGGGTAGAATTGCCGGTGGGCAATGAATGAGATAGAACCAACCTTAAAAGCAAGGCCCAATTCCCAATTTTATGTGGTGTTGCCCGGCAAATTGCTGGCCGGAAGTTACCCCTACCCCTGGGACCCGGAGAAATTGCGTGCCTTGCTGGAGGCAGGGGTCACTTTTTTTGTGGACCTGACCGAAACCGGAGAATTAGAATCTTACGCCTTCCTGTTGGCGGCGGAAGCAAACAGGTCGGGCCTGGTCGCCGAACACCACCGCCTGCCCATTCCGGATTTTGACACCCCCACCCCCGCCGAGATGAAGAATATTTTGGACACAATGGATGCCGCCTTACAGGCGGGACACACCGTTTACGTTCACTGCCACTATGGGCTTGGCCGCACGGGCACCGTGATCGGTTGTTATCTGGCGCGGCACGGACAAAGCGGCGCGCAGGCCCTGGCGGAACTGGCCGCACTGCGCCAGGGCACCTCTTTGGCCGGAATGTCGTCGCCCATAACCCCCGTCCAAAGGCAGATGGTTGGCGAATGGCCAGCAGGCGGCTAATTCACCAGCCCCTAAACAAGATGCCTCTGGGGTTATTTTCATGATCGCCCTAAATAATTTATAATATCGGTTTATAAGAAAAATGGGCTTATTACTCTGGCCTGATGATTGCCTTTTGACATTTCCGGCCAACGACGCAAGACGAACGACGAAAGACAATTGATGAAGGACGAACGACTAAAATCGGTCGTCGGTCGTTCGTCGTTGGTTTTTGGCCGTTCAGTTCACAATTAATAATTCACAATTCACAATTCACAATTAATAAATTTCCCGGGAGTTGCAGAAATGACCACCACCAATGAAGTCGCCACCCCTTCCAACTTTATCCGCGAGGCTATTGCCGAAGACATCAGAACGGGCAGATTTGGGGGACGGGTGCATACCCGTTTCCCGCCGGAGCCAAACGGCTACCTGCACATTGGCCACACCAAGGGTATCTGCATCAGTTACGGGTTGGCCGAAGAATTTGGCGGCCTTTACAATTTGCGTTTTGACGACACCAACCCGGTCAAAGAGGAGCAGGAGTATGTTGACGCGCAGATCAAGGATATTCGCTGGCTGGGCTTTGACTGGCAAGACCGGCTGTACTATGCCTCGGATTATTTTGAGCAGTTATACCAGTGGGCCGTCCAGTTGATTAAAGCCGGCAAAGCTTACGTTGACGACCTGAACGCCGACGAAATCCGCGAATATCGCGGCACCTTGACCGAGCCGGGTAAAGACAGCCCCTACCGCAACCGTTCGGTGGCGGAGAATCTGGATTTGTTTGAGCGCATGCGGGCCGGGGAATTTGCCGAAGGCAGCCGCGTTTTGCGCGCCAAAATAGATATGTCTGCCGGCAATATGAACATGCGCGATCCGGTGATGTATCGCATTCTGCACGCTACCCACCACCGCACCGGCGATAAGTGGTGCATTTATCCCATGTACGACTGGGCCCACGGCCAATCGGACTCTATTGAAGGTATTACCCATTCCATGTGTGATCTGGGTTACGAAGATCACCGCCCGCTCTACGATTGGTTTTTGGACCAGTTGGGCATTTACCATCCCCGCCAAATCGAATACGCCCGGCTCAATTTGAGCCACACTATTTTAAGTAAACGCAGGTTGATCCGTCTGGTTAAAGAAGGGCACGTTCAAGGTTGGGATGACCCCCGCATGCCCACCCTGTCGGGCTTGCGGCGGCGGGGTTATACCGCCACGGCTATCCGCACCTTCATTGACCGCATTGGCGTGGCTAAAAACGAAAGTATCGTGGACATTGCCCTGCTTGAGCACACCATCCGTGAAGAATTGAACCAACACGCCCCGCGGGTCATGGCCGTGCTCAACCCGCTGCGGGTAGTTATTGAGAACTACCCGCAGGGTCAGGTAGAAGAGATGGACGCGGTCAACAATCCTGAAGATGCCGGCATGGGCACGCGCAAAGTGCTTTTCTCCCGCGTGCTTTACCTTGAACGCGATGACTTCCGCGAAGACCCGCCCAAAAAATTCTTCCGCCTGGCTCCGGGCCGGGAAGTGCGCCTGATGCACGCCTACTACATAACCTGTACCGGCGCGATCAAAGATGAAAGTGGTGAAATTGTTGAACTGCGCTGCACCTATGATCCGGCCACGCGAGGCGGCAGTTCACCGGACGGGCGCAAGGTCAAAGGCACGCTGCATTGGGTCTCGGCGGAACACGCCCTTGAGGCTGAAGTACGGTTGTACGACCACCTTTTTGTCAAGCTTGATCCCGAAGAAGTGGCCGAGGGCCAGGATTTTTTGGCAAACTTGAATCCCGATTCTTTAGAAATTCTGCCTTCTTGCAAAATAGAACCCGGTTTGGCCGGGGCCGCGCCGGGCAGCCGGTACCAGTTTTTGCGCAACGGCTACTTTTGCGTTGATCCCGATTCCACCAAAAACAAACTTGTGTTCAATCGAACCGTATCGTTGCGCGATACCTGGGCCAAAATTGAGCAGAAACAGCAAGAAGGGTAGGGGTCAATGGTCCGTATCTTAACCGATGGTACATCTTGCATCTCCCCCGCTGCCGGACAGGAGAAGGGGATTGTGGTGGTTCCCCATTTTATCAACTTCTCCGGGCAGATTTACCGTGAGTGGCTGGACCTTGATGCGGCCACCTTTATCGCCAAACTCAAGGCCAACGACGAAATTCCGACAAGTATCCCGGCAATGGCCAACGACTTTGTCGAGGCCTTACAGCCTCTGATCGAGGATGGCGAACCCGTAATTGCCCTAATTGCCTCCCGCGAGGTCAGCCAGGCCTTTGATAATCTGCAAGAAGCTGCCAAGCATTTCCCCGGTGCAGATATTCGTATCGTTGACACGCGGGTTACTTCCAGTTTATTGACCACCCTGGTTCTGCTCGCGGCCGAGTGGGCGGCTGCCGGGCAGAATGCCGATGAGATTGAACAGCAAGTCCGTAGGATGATGCCCAACGGTCGAATCTATTTTCTTGTTCCCACCCTGAATTATCTGGCCAAGGGCGGGCGGATTGGCGGTGCTGCCGCTTGGCTTGGCACCATCCTGCAATTCAAGCCAATCCTGACCTTGAGCGAGGGGCGGGTTGATCGTTATGAGACGGTTCGCACCTACCAGCACGGTATGATCAAAATGCAAGAATTGGTTCTTACCCACGCTACAGGGCGCGCCGACAATTACCTTGTCGTTACCCATGCCGGCGCTCTGGCCGAAGGACAGGCCCTGGCCCGCAACTTGCAAGATTTCCTCAGCCTGCCCCATATCCCTATCTACGACATTCCTCCTTCTATTGTTTGTAACACCGGCCCTGGTACCCTGGGAGTGTCGTTCTATCTTGCTCCGTAGGACTATCTGCGAGAGTTTGGACTATCCAGCGTGTGGCGCGGAGCTATAGCCAGGGGACGAATCTGTTGGTCATTGAGAATGTACCGGTTGTTAGTTGTCGCCCAACAAAATCGTCAACTCGACCCCAACAGCGGCGGTTTTGCTTGAGTGTCGCCTTGCGGGGGAAGTTGGTCTTGATAATCTCGTTTGAGGCAGGTGGATTATTAGTCGGCGCCAGCCAGATTCGCGATAAACAACACCTCAGAAATCAAGTTACAATCCTCAAAAAAATGCACGAACGATCTATTATTGTCTGGAATTGCCGGATAATTCTGCTAGCAGCATCTTGGCCTCCGCTAAATCGGCTGTGTCAAATCCCTCAGTAAACCAGTTGTAAATCTTGACCAACATTTGGCGTGCTTCTTCTTTTTTGCCTTGCGCCTGCCACAGGCGGGCCAGCCTGACCGTGGCCCGCAGTTCCCAGGACCTGGCCTCCTGCTGCTGAGCAATGGCGATGGCCTGTTGAAAACAGGCTTCGGCTGCCACCTCTGGTGACTCCTCCGTCAGCTTTCTGCCTTCAGCCTTTAGCCGCAGTTCCCCTTGCAGCCGGGACAGCTCCGCGTCCCAGGTGCGGTTCTCTGTTTCGGCAACCACGGCCTGGGCCTGGGCCAGCAAGGACAGTCCCTCGGCCGGTTGCTCCAACCTCCCCAACGCCTCGGCCAGCAGGGAGAGCATATACGGCAGGCCCACTATAGCGCCCGTGGCCTGAAAAATGGTCAGATTCTTACGCATCTCAGCAACGATTTCTGGATCGGTCTGTCCTTGCCTGAGACGCATCGCCTCCCGGATGATGACGCCCCCAGCCCACCAGAAGACCAGCCCGTGCTCGGTCGCCAGGGCAATTGTGGCTTCGGCCAGGGTGCGGGAGTTGGGCCAGTCCCGCAGCGCGTCGTAAATGAGGGCTGATACAAACAGAACATAGACTGAGGTCAGGGGCTGAGACTCGGCCTCAGCCTGGTGTCGCGCCGCCTCGGCCCACTGCTGGGCCTGGTCCGGATAACCCAGCAGCCACAAGGTGTAGGCAGAATCGACCATGGCGAGAGCCGCCGAGGACTGGCCCTCGGTTAAGACCAGCGCTTGCGGCAGCTCCGAGTTGTAGAGGGCGATACTCTCCTCCAGATGGAGCCGGGCCTGGGCCAACTGGCCCCGCCAAAGCTGGGTGACGCCCAGTAAACGCCGGGCCACCGGTAAACCGGCGCGATCGGACCCTTGTTTAGCCTGGCCCAGAAACTGTTCGCTCAATTCAAGGGCGGTCCGCAACTGGCCCCTAACCATATAAAAGGTAATCAGGCTGAAAAAAATAACAAAGAGTTGAGGCGTTTCACCCACCTGCCGGTACAGAGTCCAGGCCCGGTCAAAGGTCTGTTTTACCGCCGGCATGCCATAGCCCTGGTTTTCCATCAAGGCCTGACCCAGGGCCAGTTGCAAACCCAGTTCCTGCCGGGTGCGCTGGGGGGTGTCGGGAATATCTTCCAACAGGGTCAGGCCCTGTTGCAGATAGGCAATCGCCTCGACGTTGGCCGACAGACGATAGGCCGCTTGCCCGGCTTGCAGCAAGTAGCCCACCGCCCTGGCCGCTTGTCCGGCTTGCTTGAAGTGCCAGGCCAGCCGGGCCGGGCTGGCTTCCCACGGGTCTGGCTCCCCTACCTGGAGGTTAGCCAGGGCTTCCAGCCCCTCAGCGGTAACCCGGTGTAGCCAATTGCGGGTCACGGGATCCAGGCTTTGATAGACGTATTGCTGGAACAAGAAATGGCGAAAGTGGTAACACGACAGCGTCTGGCTGTGGGCATAATCGCTGTGGGAAACGGTCAGGACTTCCACACTCAGGGCGCGGACCAGATCGTGCCGGTCGGATTGCAGCCGGCTCAGTAGCTCGAGCGCCTGGGCCGGGCGACAGTCGAGGGCGCGGGCGACCACTTCTAGGATGAAGGTCTCGCCCTGCACGCTGGCCGCGGCCAGAAATTTCCGGCATTTTTCCGGCAACCGGGCGACCCGCTCGGCGATGACCGCCTCGACCCGGGCCGGCAACTGATCCCAATTCAGCTCGGTTCCGGTTACCCAGCAGCCACTCGCGTCCTGTACCAACTCGCTGCGGGCCACCATGCCCCGCAGCAGCTCGGTGGTAAACAGGGCGTGCCCTTCGGTGTGTTGGTAGAGCGTTTCCCGGAAGCCGTCGTCCAGCCGGTTGGGTTGGCTGTCCAGCACCGCCCCCAGGAATTGGCGACCATCGGCCCGGGCCAGATCTAGCCCAATCTCGCCATAGCGCGCCTGGAGTTCATGCAGGACGGACGACAAGGTATGGCCTGGGACAACCTGCTCTGGGCGGTAAGCACCGACCATCAACAGGGGCGTTTTGGCCAGACGCCGCCCCAGATGGAACAGCATGTGAATGCTGCCCTCATCCGCCCAGTGTAGATCATCTAAGATCAGGACCAGCGGACGTTGGCCGGTCAGGGCCAACAACATCTGCGTTACCTGTTCAAACAGGGCAGCCTGGTCAATCACCGGCAGGTCGGGGCTGGTAGCCAGGTTGGGGTCGTTCCCCACCGCTCTGGCCTGGAGCAGCGTTTGCAGCTCGGCTTGTAGCGCCCGGCCGGCCAAATCCGGCCCGGCCAGGCGCCGGGCCAGTAATTGGGCCGGTATCAAAGTGCCCACCAGGGCCGGCCCATTCTCGATCAAAGCTTGGGTTACGCTGGGAAAAGCGTCGGCCAGGCGCCGGGCCTGCCGTTCAATGACCTCATCCGGGGTCGGTCGGTGCAGTTCCCCAGCCCCGCTCAGCGCCGCCAGCAGGCCGACAAAAGGCTGGTAGGGCTGCCCACTCCCCAGCCGGCCATCGCAACGATCGCCGGCCACCAACAAACGCGGATGGGCTTCCAGCGCCTGCCGGGTGAATTCGCGCAGCAGCAGCGTCTTGCCGCTGCCGGCCTCGCCAGCGATGAAGAGCACCTGCCCCCGGCCAGACAGAGCCTCAGTCAGATGGCGGTTCAACAGAGCCAATTCGGCTGTCCGACCCACAAAGCGGTCAAACGGTCCGGCCGTGGCGACCCGGCTGCCGGTTGGCCCGGCCGAGGATAGCGCGGGTTCTGTTGACGCCTGCCTGATCCCTGGCAGCGCTCGCGCCCGGATCTGCTGGTAGAGCCGGGTAGTTTCGGCCGACGGCTCGACCCCCATCTCCCGGGCCAACTGTTTCCGGCAGATGTCGTATTGGCGCAGGGCCTTATCTCGCTGCCCGCTCAAGGCCAGCGCCCGCATGCAGCGCCGGTAAGCCGACTCACGCCAGGGTTCCAGCTCGATCTGGCGGCTGGCATAGCGGCTGACCCGACCATAGTCCTGCTGCACTTCGTAGGTGTTGACCAGCAGGGCGAGGGCTTCCAGGGCCTGGCGGTGGTAGGCTTCCTGGGTAAGAAGCTGCCACCATTCAAAAGAGGGGCAATGGGGCAGGGAAAAACCGGCCAGGAAATCTCCCTGATAGAGTGTATTGGCCGTTTCCAGCCGGGCCAGGCAATCCGGGCACAGGGTCTGGCCCGAGGGATGGTGGGTCCGACCGGTAGAGAGGCAGGTCTCGAATTCGGCCACGTCCAGCCAGTAATCGCTGCCCGGATCGAGCTGCACCTCTTTGGCCGTGACCAGCAGGTGCGGGGCCGGGACTTGGGTGTTGGCCAGAGTCTGGCGTAGCCGGTAGAGCGCTTGGCGTAGATTGTTGCGGGCCACAACTGGTGGGCGATCCGGCCAGAGCAGGTCAATCAGGGCTTCGCGGCGATGCGGGCGATTGGCTTCAACGGCCAGAAAGGCCAGCAGGGCCCGCACCTTATCGGTGGTAAAGGAGGTCAGGGGGGCATCATCCAGCGTAACCCGAAATGAGCCGAGCAGGGATATAGCCAGATGTGACATCGTTTCTCCCCTCCGTCTGCAAGGAATAGCGGTTCTCTCCCACCTCGCAACCGAACCAGCTGGATGCTCCGGCAGGCGGGAACGGCGGCAACCAACAATTCCCATTATAACATAGTTGGGGGCGGACCTCAAAGAAATTGACTGCTTTTAACGATTTTATAACAGCCTGGTGGTACGATGAGGTATGGCCGAGCGTGGAGGGGAAGATGGAATCTGCCAACGAAAAACGCGAAACAAGCCCCCTGGCGGAGGCGACCTACCGGGCGTTTTTGTTGCGCTGCTGGCAAGAGGCGGGGACCAGGCCGGGCGGGCGGGCGACCTGGCGCTTTTGCCTGGTGGAGCCGGGCAACGGGGAAACCGAACGCGGCTTTGCCAGCCTGGAGACGCTGCTGGCCTATCTGCGGCAGGAGTTAGAGGCCGACTGAGGAGAGGTTGCCCCGGCCTGAGTGAGGTGCCGCCCACCCTGGCCGCCGCCTGAACAACGTACTGGATCGAAGATAGGAGGATTTGACCATGAGACGCTCTTTGTTTTACCTTAACTTGTCGCTTGCCCTTGGTTTGAGTTTGACCTTGCTGTTCGTGGGGCTGCTGAGCGGCGGCTTGCCGGCCGCCCGCGCCGCGACTCTGGATGTTTGCCCCACATGTACCTATACCACCATCCAGGCCGCGGCGAACGCCGCCTTCTCCGGCGATGTGATCAGCATCACGGCGGGAACCTATAACGAGAACGTCACCATCACCAACAAGGCGTTGACCTTTGTTGGCGCGGGTATGGGTAGCACCATCGTGGATGGCGGCGGCGCAGGCCGCGTATTTAGTTCCACCTCTGACCTGGCCCTGGCCGACCTGACCGTCCAGAACGGCAGCGCCACCAGCGGTGACGGCGGCGGGCTGTACACCGCCGCCGTGCTGACGTTGACCAACGTCGCTGTCCTCAGCAACACGGCCAGCCTAGATGGCGGCGGGGTGTATGCCGGTGGCGCGGCGATGTTGTCCGGCGGCCTGTTCCAGAACAACC
>JAFGDY010000315.1 GCA_016931895.1 Anaerolineae bacterium | reverse complement strand
TAGGGGCAGGTCTTGTGCCTGCCCAGGGCGACCACAAGGATTCGCCCCTACATATTGGGGTATGCCACGGAAAATCCCAAAGAGCCAAAAGTTACAATTTTGGTCCGGTGATCTTAAAAACCAGCGTCCAGAAAACGGCCAAAGCTATCAAATAGATAACCAGGAGGAGGATATAAAAGCAGGGCAACCCAAAGAGACAAGGCTTATGGGCAGAAAGGTGCGCCAATAACGCTTGCAAAGTGTCCAGAGCCAGGCCATTATAGTGTAGCCTGAAACCAATGTCAAAGTCGGCCTGCGCCAGCGACCCATTTTTCTGGATGAGGGGCAGCCAGATGAAATAATTCGCTTTAAAGCTAGTTGCCCTTTTTAACGGGTCAGGCTCATAGCGAGCTTTTCCGGGGGGGTAGACGTTAACGCCGCTGGCATAAACCCCCAACCTGGTTGGATAATCCAGGGACAGTGTTTCCAGGATCAGACAATAGCTACGGCCCGCCGAGTCATCAATTGGCAAAAAAGTAAAGGGGTAGGGCCGCCGGCCATTGACAATGCTGGCGTAGGGCACGGTTATTGTTTCTAAGTCTTCCCCCGCAGTGCAAGAATCTTTTAGCCGAAAGACAACCTGCCCTTCCCCTTCAACCGGGCCATCCGCCGTCAAATACAACTCAACCCGATCAAGTCCCGGGTATCTGGCTTTAAATTCCTGGGTGAGCCTGGCCTGGCCAAAAAGATAGTAGACCTGGGTTGAATATAAAGGCGAATAATTTGAAGCGCCGACCGGGATACGTTCCTTCTCCAAATACCAAACAAGCCCCAAAATCGTAGTCACCCCCACTACAATTCCCCAAAAACCTGCCCACAAACTCCTATGAGGCCGGAAGAAGAACCGCCGGTTCATTGTTTGCCTGAATGAACCCCAGGCAGCAGTTATTAGCCCACGTAATTTAGCCATAGATAGAGGGAATTAAAACAAGGGTCACGGTCAGGCTGTCGAACAAGATCAGGCCTGCCAGCCAAAGCGGCAGCGTGAGTTTATAGAGCCGGGCCGGAATGAGTTGCTGAAACCCCAAAAAAAAGTACAGAGCCAGCGGCAAAATCGCCGGGAAAAAATATCGGGAAGGCGGGCCCCACATGGCGGATTGGGTAGCGATAATGGGCGTGAAAACCGCGATTAAGGAAAAAATCAAACTCAAGAGCAGTACCAGCAGAAAATCCCTTTGATCAGGATTTAGCCTCTCTCCCCGGCCCAACCCCAAAACCTGCCGGGCCACAAAAATGATCAGGCCAAGCCCAATTAGCCCACAGATTCTCCACAAAAGCCAGGCCCACCAACCGGGGATGGGAATGTTATTCCAAGCAAACATACCCCAAAACGACACAAAAGCCCACTGCACGGTATAGAGATAAGTGGCCAACGCTTTTTGACCAAAATAATCTTTGGCCAAAATATCACGCAGCAAATCAAACGAAAGAGACAAGGTTACTGTCCTGCCGCCGCCGGAGACTTGGAAAAAAATAATCGCCATCAAAAAAGTGAACCCAACCAGGACTACTAATAAGATGAGTAACACCTTGAACTTCCATCTAAATTTACGGGCCAGATAAACAAGGCCGGCCGCCACAGAAGTGGGGGCCAAAAAGAGAGCCGTAGGTTTAACCAAAATTGCCGTTATTAGCACGGCCCCTACCCCAATTATCCTTGGCAGCGTACATCCCTCTATTAGAATTTTGGCCAAGAATAAAAAGAAGGCTGCGCTCAACAAAGTGGTCAAAACGTCGGTGTTGACTGAAGTATTAACGTGGAGATACATTGGTAAAAACAGCGGAAAACAAAAAATCGCCACAGCATACATTAATGAGCCGGGGAAAATGGTACGAACAAAAAACCATCCGATCACGAACGTAAGGGTGGTAAAAAATAGAGAAACGAAACGCAAAAGATAAAGTTGTTGCACAATATCCAAAGATTGGCTCAGAAAAGAGATGGGGGAGAGCAAAACATGATAGGTGAGCGGGTATCCATCCGCCGCAATAAGTCCCCCGGTACTGATGGCATAATAATACATAAAAGGGCTTTCAGCGGCATTAGGGCCAGGCGGGGCTGATGGAGAAAAAAGACGGGATATTTGCCAAATGCGGAAATTTTCAAAACTGCGGCGCATCTGGGGATGCATGGGGGTTTCCCGGTACACTTTTTCCGTAGGCCACAGCCCTTGCTGCGCAATTAACCTGATGGCCTCAAAGTGGGCCGGTTCATCAGGCGCCAACCACGGGGGAACAATTGAGAGGTAAAGCAATCCCCTGATAATGACCAGACTGATGAGAAGAATGAAAACCTTTTGACTCGATTCAAACATTCAAGAGAAAAATTTTCTCCCCACTTATGATAAAAAAACGGGACAGTTTTAGGGAAGGTGCCAAAAACCATATCTTGTATTCTTTCCTACTTTTCCAGCAGCTTCACGTCCCTTTTAGCAATAAGATCGTGCTTATTGTTTTTAACAAAATAACCAGGTCTAATTGAATAGATTGATGTTTGATGTAATAAAGATCGTATCTTAGTTTTTCCAGGGCATCCTTGGCCGAACGGCCATAATCATAATAAACTTGGGCCCAGCCGGTGAGGCCCGGTTTTACAGTAAGGCGAGTGCGGTAAAAAGGAATTTCATTTTGTAGTTTATCTACAAATTCTGGGCGCTCCGGCCTGGGGCCAACCAAGCTCATCTCCCCCCGCAGCACATTCACAAGTTGAGGGGTCTCATCCAGGCGAGTACGTCGCAAAAACAAACCGGCTCTGGTCACCCGCGTATCATATTTTTCAGCCCACCTTACTTGACCATCCTCCTCAGCATCAACAACCATGGAGCGCAATTTGATGAGTTTAAACTCCCGCCCCCCCCGGCCTATCCTTTTTTGACGATAAAAAATTGGGCCGGAAGAATCAAGGCGGATGACAAGGGCCAAAAAGGGCAGAAGCAAAGCAAACAAAACTAACCCAAGCAAGGCCACACATATATCCAGGCCGCGTTTGATAATACGGTAAGAAAGATTCTGGCCTTGACCATTTAAGGGCAAAGCCACAAACCAATTGTCGCCGATATGCTCAACCGGAACCCGATCGGTTAAGTGCTCATACAGATCGGCCATAGTGGTCACCCGCAGCCCTTGCTCGTAGCAGGCCAATAAACTGGCCAAGACCTCGCCCTGCAAGCTCTGGGTAATGGCCAAGATTATATCGGTGACTCGTGCTGTTTGCGCCAAGTCCATCAGGTCAGCCGTAGTGCCGGTGACCGGCACATTTTCAAAAGTTTGCTGCCGTTTGGCCGGGTCGTCATCAACAAAGCCTACCACTTCAAAATGGGCAGGGGCAAAATCCTTTAGGGTCCTGGCAATTGTCTGGCCGGCCCAGCCGGCGCCAACAATAATGGCCTTGCGCTGAAAAACCGGCATAGCAAAGGCTAACCGATATAAATGTCGCCACCCTAAAAGTAAAAAGGGGGAGATAACGGCAAAAAAGCCAATGAAGTGGCGGGGCAAAGAATAAGGATAGGGAATCAGGGCATAAACCAATAGATATAAAATGAATACCCCTAAAACTGTTTTTATCAAGGCAATGGTAGAAGCTACTGTATCAGAGGTCACCCGGGGGCGATAAGCATCGTTGGCCGAAGCAAAAACAAAATACAGCGCCATAAGGCCCACAAACCAGGGGCTATAAGCCAAAACTAATTTAAACGAGAATACCCAACCGGACCGCTGCGCCCCTAACCATAAACCGAGCAACAACGCCATAAAAACCAAAATGCCGTCTACCGCTGCCAAAATAGTTTTGTGTTCGGCCAACTGGACCGATAGAATCTGGCGGCGCGGTTGGGCAAGAGACTGCTGGGCATTCGACCTAGAGATGTACACGGGGGAGTACCTCAGTTAATCACTATCAACCGGCTGCTATTGTACTGTTAATCAGAGTTTGCAGCAAATAGTATTCTGGTGAAATTCTCACTTATTGAGCCACAATTGAATAAATACCGTAATATTTGGCCACACAATTATTGAGCCAATAGTTTGGATCTGAACCAAGATCTTCAATGCCGCCTATGGGGGGCAAAGCCGGTACGGCCAAATTCATGTGGCCCTGGGCTTTAGCGGACTTTATTCCCGCGTCCCGCTCATCCCATATTGAAGCATACATTTTGGCCATGGGGGCTAAAGAAAAAGTGCGTTTGGTAGAAGCAACCGGTCCCACTACTAAAAAAACAATCAAGAAGGCTGAAGCAAAAATAGTCCAACACGGCGATGCTTTTTTCCAGGATAACGGCAGGGACTGTTTGAGGAGAAGGCCGGCAAAATAACCCCACCCCACCATAAAACAAATAAGGAGGAATTGAGGAATCACGCCTGCCCGCGGCACCAGGGGAGAAGCGATAGCATATACCGACGGCGCAACACAGAACATGACCAGGAGGTATCCAACGACACAGGATAGGCCAAATAGCCAGAATATTTTTTTATAGTTGAGGACCAGAGGCCAGGAATGCCACTGGAATGAAAACAACAAAGGGAACAAGAATGAAACCATTACTGTCAATGGCGAACGCAAGAGAGATTCTTTTATAAATTGGAAAGTATACAAAAGGGACAATGCAATAAGTGAATAGGCATTGTTAGTAGGAGAACCCACGTGAGATTGTCGAACCTGATTACCCGGCGCAATAACTACGACAACTAAAGCCAAAACAGAGCCTATTAAACCGGCGATGAGTAAGGGCAAGGCAATACGTTTGGCAGCAGTGGGAACGCCAATTAAACATATTACCACTGCCAATAGTAACATCCCTGTTTGTAAAGCGACATAAGTTTCAGAAAATCCCCCGGCCATAAAGGTGAACCCTGCGCTAATAACTACCAACCACGGGAGAGCAACTGAATGACGGCCGATCCGCTTTAGGCTATAAGCAATAAAGCCCACATAGATAGACAAAAGAATGGGGCTGGGCAGATATTTGAGCATGCCGGTTTGCCAATAAAATGATTGGATCACATTCGGCGCGCTATCCAGGGTGGCATAGATGATAAGCTCGGCAAAAATCAAGGCAGTTACGGCCGGATATAAGCGATTCCCTTGAAAAAATTGGCGGACAGTCCAGGTAAGTCCAACTAACCAGAGAAGCAGGGCCAGGGCAGGTAAAACAGAAGGAAGGTTGGGGCCAAACAATCCGGCCACGCTGAAGGCAATTAGTGAGGAAGGCGTTCCGGTCCAGGATATGTACAAGGCCTTAACAGCCCCAAGCACACCCATAGATTGCACATTGCCGGTCAAGCAGAAATCATCAGCCAGGTATCGAGAAAAATGGCCAATATAAACATGCGCTACCAAAGCCATAGAAAAAGAAACCACAGAGAGTAAACTCCAAATTACAAATTGGGCAAAATAACGATAGGTGAGCCTGTTTTGGGGTATAAAAAAATTCATCATCACCTCACCGGTTTTGAATGGCGTTATCCAGCCTGAACCTGATAGGAATTGTTACCACTCCATACCAAAAGCCTAAACCCCAGGCAAAATGGATAACGGCAAAAACAAGGGGTAAAATGGGCCAATAACGCCAACCGTTTTGCGCAGAAAGGATGATGCTCACCACCAGGTTGGTCAACAAATAACAACCCAGCCCAAATATAAACAGCCAAAAAACAATGGGCCAAAAAACGGTCAGCAGCAAGCTGCCAAAAAGAAGGCCGACAAAAAGAGGCGGTATTGTTTGTCGCCAGCGCAGAGAAGCGGGGTGTTTTTGCACGGTGACCACTTTCCAGCGGCCGTTCTGGAAATATTGGCGCCACAAGGCCCGCAAAGAAGAACGCGGAATGTAATAAAAACGGATGGCCGGCGATAGAAACAATTTCCCGCCTGATTGTCGCACGCGGTAGTTGAATTCAAAATCTTCATTGCGCACCATGGCTTCGTCAAAAAAACCCGCCCGCTCAAAAATCTTACGCCAATACACCCCCAGAGGCACCGTATCCACAAAAGCTTCCTGCCGGGAGTAGCGGTAACGCGCATCACCGGCGCTGAATGGATGGCCCAAAGCCAACGCAATCGCCTGGCTCACATAACCCTGGCCAACCGGATGCATAACCCCGCCCACTCCGGCTGCGCCGCTACGGCGCAAGGCAGCCACACATTCTTTAACGTAATCAGGGGCCAACATACTGTGCGCGTTCACCATCCCCACAATTTGTCCCTGCGCATGCCGGATGCCGATATTCCAGGCCGCCGGAATAATTTTTTTTGGATTCTGTAATAAGCGCAGGTGAGGGTATTTGGCGGCATAATCAGCCACAATCATGCCGGCGTTGTCCGTGGATTGTCCATCAATCACCAACACTTCCAGGCAAGCCAGGGGATAATCCTGGCTAAGGATACTATCCAAACAGCGCCGGATGTGAGCAGCCTCATTCCGCATAGGGACTATCAGGGAAACAAAAGGTGTTTGATCATTCATACCCATTTCACGTTAATAAAAAAGCGTAAAGATCTAGTAGTTTTTTAGCCTCACTCTCCCAGTTATACCTTTCCAACACCGCTTGCCGTCCATTTTCGCCCATTTTACGCGCTTCCTGGGGGTGATCGAGCAAGTAGGCAATGGCTTCGGCAATCAAACAAGGATTGGCAGGCGGCACAATCAGCCCGCAATTAACTTCCTTGACCACAGCCGCAGTGAGAGGCAAATCGGTAGCCACAATGGGTAGGCCACAGGCCATATATTCAAACATCTTTACCGGAATTGCCCGGCAAAGAGCCGGGGTCGCTCTAAAGGGAATAAGCCCTATTGACGATTGGGTTAACAACTCAACGCCCTCAGAATAAGTGACTACGCCCAAATACTTTATGGACTCGTCCAGACCATAAGCCGGGATGAGTTGGTCAATGGCCGAGCCGGTTTTTTTATCGGCAACGCCGCCAACCAGGAAAATTTTTACATCTCTCTCTTTGAGCAGTAACCGGCAGGCTTCGATCAAATCCTCTATGCCGCGTTCATGCGCCAGCAGACCAAGGTAGATAAGCTGGGTGGGATTTCTGTTGGCTTGTTTTGGTAAGGCAAAGTTTTCCAACCTTGGAAGGTTTCTGATCAATATAGCGTCAGGAAGATGAATTTGCTGGCCTGGGCTGGCGATAACCACCGCGGCTAAAAACCTGGTAACCAAATACTCCAGGAGGTTATACATAAAACCCGCCAGGGGCCGTAACAACTTTGGGACCCATTCCCGCTCTTGGATAACTTCCCAATAGGCTTCGTGGCAATCATAAACAACGGGCCTTCGGCTAAACAATTGTAGGAATAGACCCACAAGCAAAAGATCAGGATCGTGAAAATGATAGACATCTGCCTTCTGAGCCAACGCAATCTTGAAAAATTCCAACCAATTGAACAACCGGCCCAATTTCCCCTTGGGTTGGGGGACACCAGTAACAAAAATTCCCTCGGAAGTTTTATGAGCGTGAATATTGGTGCCCATCAGGCTTACTTCATACCCCTCATCGGCCAAAGTTCTGGCCTGGTGTTGATAAATTCGGACATCAAAGGGAGGGTGAATGGAGGTGAGAATGACTACTTTTTTAGTGCGACTCATCAGTTATACCGTAGTTTGGATAGACAGGCTTGAGATAACGAGGGGTTTTTCAGCCGCTGCCCCATTCGTCCAGCCAGGCCTGGAACATCAATACATCCCATAGATAATAATACCAATTATATTTGCCTGAAAGATGCTCCGACCATTTTTGCCGGATCAAGTGTGGCTGAAAGTATCCCTCTTCTCGTAATCGCCGTTCAGCCAGAAGCGCCTCGGCCCAATCTCGCAACGGGCCGCGCAGCCAGGCCGCAATGGGCACGCTGAAACCTTGTTTGGGGCGCTCAATCAATTCCGCCGGCACATAATCATTTAAAATCCGGCGTAAAAGCCACTTGCTCTGACCATTTTTTACCTTCATAGACAGGGGCAACCGCCAGGCAAATTCTACCACCCGATGGTCCAGTAACGGCACGCGCACTTCAAGACTAACCCCCATACTGGCCCGGTCAACTTTGGTCAGCATGGCGTCCGGTAAATTGAGCGCGGTATCCAGGTACATCATCCGGTGCATAAAATCGGGTAAATTCGCCCAACGAGAACGGTCAGTCAGCACAGTTAGCGGTTCTTGCGCTCCTGAAAGCAGGACAGCCGGATGTTTCCAATGAGAGATTAACCAGGCATAAAACAATTCAGGTTGTTCAATTTGCAGAACTTCAGCCAAATGATAGGGTTTCTCTTCATTGAGATTGCGTGATTTAATCTTGTGCAGCAATACTGGCGCCATTTGCCTGAACAAAATTTCCCACGTATCAGGAGACAAGGTGGTTAGCGATTTTGCCGCTACCCTTTTTAGGGTAGAAGGGATGCGGCTAAGCCTGCGCCAGTTGTTCTCCCCACGAAAATACCACTTATATCCGGCAAAAAGTTCATCGCCGCCATCGCCGGATAAACTGACCGTCACATATTGCCGGGTCAGTTCAGAAACCAAAAAAGTGGGAATTTGGGAAGCATCAGCAAAAGGTTCATCATAAAGCGTGGGCAAACGAGGGATCACGCCTAAAGCCTGGTCCGGGGTTAAATAGAGTTCGGTATGTTCAGTACCCAGATGTTGGGCTACCGCCCTAGCATTTTCGGCTTCATTGTAGCCGGCCTCGTAAAAACCGATGGTAAAAGTTTTTACCGGCCGTTCGCTTTGGGCCTGCATCAAAGCCACAACTGTAGAAGAATCAAGCCCACCCGACAAAAACGTACCTAACGGTACATCCGCGACCATACGAAGTTTGACGGCGTCGCGCAATAAAGTGTCCAGGCGCATTGCCGCCTCATCTGTAGACCCCTCAAAAGGGCGGGTAAGGCTACGCTCCGCCACTTCTTTAAGAGACCAATAAGAAACAGGGGTAAGGGGGGCGGTTGGCTCTGCGGCCCGCACGGTCAGGATTGTGCCAGCCGGGAGTTTACCGATTCCCTGATAAATAGAATAAGGTGTGGGCACATACCCATGCCGCAAATAAAGGGCCAACACATCTCGGTTGACCTGGCCAGTGAAATGAGGGTGGGCGCATAAAGCCTTCAATTCAGAACCAAACAAAAACGTTTGACCCACCCAGCCGTAGTAGAGTGGTTTGATGCCCAGCCGGTCCCGCACCAGGGACAAAGTTCGTTCCTGGCGGTCCCACAAAACAAAGGCAAACATGCCAATAAACTTTTTGACGGCTGCGGGCAACCCCCACTCGCTGATAGCGGCCAACATCACTTCCGTGTCTGAGTGTCCGCGAAAAGAGTGCCCCCGCTGTACCAATTCTGGGCGTAACAACTCAAAATTGTAAATCTCACCGTTGAAAACAATCACATAACGGCCATCAGCCGAATGCATCGGCTGGCGACCTTCCGGGGAGAGGTCAATAATGGCCAACCGGCGGTGGCCCAAGGCCAGGCCCGCCACAACATCCACCCACACATCACCATTGTCAGGGCCGCGATGATGCAGCGTATGGGTCATTTGCGCCACCCTTGTTCGCAATTCGGTTGGGCCGGTTTGGCCCGATAAATCAAGAAAGCCGGTCAGTCCGCACATGCGCTATTGTTTCCTGATAGATAGAAACCATTTTCGTAGCGTGACATTCCCAGGAGAATTCTTTCACCACTTTTTCTCGACCCAGTTTTCCCATCTCCGCACAACGGGCGGGATTATTGGCCAACGACAGGATGGATTCAGCCAGGGCAGTAACATCACCGGGATGGATCAATAAGCCGGTCACGTCATTGAGCACTGCTTCCGGGATGCCCATAATTTTAGTGGCAACAACCGCTTTGGCGCAAGCCATAGCTTCAAGCACAACGTTGGGTAATCCCTCTGCATAACTTGGCAAAATCAAAAATGCACTGTTTTGTATGTAAGCCGGGATTTCGTCGGGCATAAGATGGCCCAACACCATTAACCTACCGCCCAATTGCTCCACTAATTCAGGATTGAGTTGCCGGACTTCCGGCAAAGCGGGGCCAATTATCACCAAATTGTGTTCAATCTGATCCATCAAAAGACTAAAGGCCCTGATCAAATCTTGTAAACCCTTACGCTGAATGTCGCGACCTACAAACAGAATATAAGGCCGATCCAGCATAACCTTCTGACCGGTCAATTGAAATTTTTCAACATCAACACCATTATAAACAACTTGAATGTTTCTGGGTGGTTCTAATACATCTTCAACAACCCGTTTAAGCGCCCGACTAACCGTAACAATTTGACTGGTCTGACGAATGGTTACTTTTGAGTAATATAAATTCAAATAATTTTCACGGGGATAAGTGATGGCATCGCTACCTCGGATCGTACAGACCGTAGGTAAATTCAACTTTCGACCAAGATAGACGCCAGCTAAACCATCCGGCAAGAGAGTATTACTATGAATCAGATCAAAAGCGCAATGACGGTGAAGGTTCAAGGCCAGCAAAACCGCACTACGATAGAGAGCCATTCCAGCCCCGGATCTAAACCAGGCCCCTGGCAAACGTAAATAACGAGGATAATGAACCTGGACCCCATCCAGATGAGTTTCTTTGGGAGTTAGGCCGTAATTACGCCACTTTGTCCTAAACTGGAGAAACTTGGGTGACCAAGGCACAGCCGATAAAACTGTTACCCGACAACCAACTTTTTGAATATGTTTAACCTGCTGGTGAACAAAAATACCATCGCTAGGATTATGTGGCCTGGGATAGATAGAGGATAAAACCAAAATATTCATCAACTGCTCCGCCGCGTTAAAGCTCAAACCTGCGCATCCACAGTTCTAAATTGAGCCAACGCCATACCTCGCTCAGGTCCATAGCCGGGGCGGCTAAATAATTATCTAACCGGGCTAAAACCTGGCGAGATTTGATAAATCGGCTACTGCGCAGACGATTATCTGAAAAAACTTCTTGAATATCGGCCTGCGCGGTTTGTAACCACAGCCTTTGGGGCGTGGCAAAGCCTATTTTATCCCGCCGCCAGCGCACTTGTTCCGGTAAAATTTTCATCATTGCCTGGCGTAGAATCCATTTGCTCCAACCGTTATAAAGGCGATAATCCGGCGGCAAAGAAAAAACAAATTCTACCAAACGATAATCAAGAAAAGGAACCCGGGCCTCAATAGAAAAAGCCATAGAATTACGATCTTCATAACGTAACAAAGCCGGTAAAACAAAAGCGGTGATGTCGGAATATGACTTTCCGGCCAGGCTTTGTTGAAACTTGGCTTGAGACTCGCCGGCCAAAACACGACGATGGCGCTCAAATTCTTGCTTGAAGTCGTCTTGCAAGACATCCACAGCATGATGGTTGGCCCACCAACCAAAATCTGAAACCAGCGATCTAAGCCAACGAGGTAAAGTTAGGTAGGCAACAGCAGGTAAACTTGAAAAACCAATTTTTTGGATAGCTCTTAAAGCATAGAATTCCCGTAAAAATAAATCTGCCCGCCCTCTCCGAATCAATTCCTGCAACAAAAAAGGAGGATATTTGGTATAACCCGCCAGTAATTCATCGCCGCCCTGGCCGTCGAGCAAAACCTTGACCCCTCTTTCAGCCGTACGGCGCATCACGTTCCATTGGGCGTAAATACTGGTGGAGCCAAAAGGCTCCTCTTGATGCCAGATGAGGTGAGGCATATCCACCTCAAAAAGCTGTCGCCCATTAGGGAAAACGTAATTTGCTTCGGCCCCGGTTTTTGCCAAAATTGTCTCAATAAAAGGACGTTCATCAAATCGAGCGTCATCATAACATGCGCTGAACGTTTTCTGTTGCCGGCCAACTAATTCTGGGTCTATGCCGCCGTTATCGCCAAACATCAGTTCATTGGCTATGGTCACAATTGAGGAAGAATCCAGGCCGCCACTCAAACAAGTGCCAACCGGCACATCGCTGCGCAAACGCAAGCGGACTGAATCACGAAATAATTCGGCAAATCGCTCAATGGTTTTGATCCTATTTGTCAGGTCAAGTTTACTTTCAAAATTTAAATCCCACCAACGTTTGACGGATAAATTTCCTGCCGCATCAAGCGTTAAGTAGTGAGCCGGCGGCAAACGTTTAATACCGGAAAAAAAAGTCTGGTCGTTATAATTAATATGGGTCAAGGCCAGGTAATCGTAAACGGCCTGGGGACTAACCTGCTTCGGCACGCCGGGATGCAACAGGATTGATTTTATCTCGGAGCCAAAAACAAATCGTTGGCCGTCAAAGTAGTAATGAAACGGTTTAATGCCAAAGCGGTCAATGGCGCAGAATAGCTGCCGGCGGTTTCGATCCCAGACGGCAAAGGCCCACATGCCGTTAAAATAGTTCAGGCAATCCGGGCCATACGCTTCGTAAGCGTGCAGCACTACCTCGGTATCCGTTTTGGAATGAAATTGATAGCCTCTAGCCGAGAGCGGACCGGCCAACTCCTGGTAATTATAAACTTCACCATTGTAGACCAGCCACACCGTTTCATCCTGATTGGGCATTGGCATGTGGCCAGCCGGGGAAAGGTCAATAATGCTCAAACGCCGGCTGCCCAGCCCTAAATTATTTTCAACCAAATGACCTTCATCATCCGGGCCGCGATGCCTGATACAATCCGTCATCCGTTGTAATAGTTGGTGATGAACCGGTTCTTTATTGAGATGCCAAACGCCGACAATGCCACACATTAATCCGATAACCTGCTTCCGATGAGATATGGAGTATTAAGCCTTTTTCTTTTTTGCTTGAAACGCATAGACGCTCTCCGTGGTGGGCACAACATCAACCCGAATTTCCGAGTAGCCTACTTTTTCTAACATTGAAGTTATATCCGCCAGCAGAAAATGGTGTAAATGAGGGTCTTTTCTATAAAACAGGAATTTATAAATCATTCGTGGTAGGCGCTGCGGATAGCGCAGATGTTTCAGGACACGTTTGGGCAGTGGCGGGCGGGGAGAACGTCGCTCAGGCTGCGCTGAATGACAATGTTGGATTACCAAGATAGCCCCATCCTTCTTCAAGCAGCGATACATCTCCGCCAATACCTGCTCGGGGTCAAGACAATGGTCAAGCGCAGCCGCCACCAGACAGGTATCAAACGTTTCATTGTTATAGGGCAGGTCTTCGCCAAAGCCCTCCACAAACGTCATAGGCAAATTGAAGGCTCGCTCGTAATAAACATGGTGTAAGGGGTGTGGTCCGCGCAGGAATCTTTCAAGACCGGGGTCATGCACAATGAAAACATCGGTTTCCCTGGGACTCCACCATTGCCTGAACAATCCCCATCCCCCTCCAATATCAAGGACATTGCCCTGTAACAGCCCCTTTTCCGAGAAAAAGAGGTCATACATTTTTTTGCCGTTTTGCAGATACTCTTCTGTAAAGATTTTTTTGTCTTTGGTCCAACGGAGGAAGGCGCGTTGAGCTTTTGCCCACTCTTCAAGGCTTTTTCCCTTTAAGGCCTTCGTTTCTTCTTTACGCCTCACCAGCAGAGGAGCCTGCACAAAATCAAAATCTGCCTGGGCGTCTATCTGAAAAAAATCCTTTATATCCTTTTGGGAACTCATAATATATCATCCAAAATACGAGCCAATTGTCCGGTCAAGTTTCTATAATCAAACTGCTCAATAAAATCCCAATTTGGCTGGGGCAGACGATGAGCTTGCAAATCTCCAACTAAACGTAGTATCGCATTTGCAATTTCTTGAGGTTCTTCAGAATCAACCACCATTCCCACATTAGCCTGCTGAAGTAGTTGGGCCAAACTGCCATCATGAGGCGTCAAGGCTAAAATAGGCTTACCAGTAAATAAATACTCAAAAACTTTGCTGGTCAAGACTCCCCGACCAGGTCCAGAAACAAGAAGCAGGATATCTGCCTTGAATAAATAAGGCAAACTTTCCAAATGAGGTTTACGTTCTATAGTTTCAACAGTATCGGCCAGACCCCATTCCAATAACGTTGGGGCTAATTTTAAAGGAGAGACGCCTACAAATTTCACTTTTATGTTTGTTTTGCTCTGCCTCACAAGCAACTGAACAGCCTTCAAAAAAGGGAAGGGATCTTTGCCTGCATAAAAGAAAGCGCCATTGTGGACAATGGTGATAGCGTCACAATTATCAGAAGCAGTGGCAGTTAAATTCGGGAAATCTTCTCTATCATAACCATTTGTAAGCACACTAAATTTAGTTGATGGTTCATCAGGATAACCACTGACAAAATCGTCTCTTAAAGCATGAGAAACAGTAAAGATATGACGCGCCGCTCTGACTACGGCTTTTTCCAGACTGACTGAAATCTTATAATGCAGAGACGTGGGATAAAAAACAAAAGGATTTTTTGCCCAAGGGTCCCGAAAGTCAGCTCCCCAGGGACATTTCAACCTTCGGGAGAGGTACTTAGCCACTAAATGACAGGTTGGATCAGGTGAAGTGCTTAAAATGGTCTGGATAGAATGTGTTTTTGCTATTTGCAGCCCTTTTGAGACAGCAAAGGGGAACCAGGTGATCATTTGGTCAGGAACAAATACCCAACTATTGATCACTTCAGCGCGCCCCGAAAAGCTCTTTTCCTTGCCAATAAAGTCGGTTTTTACAGGCGGTTTAATAGCTGCTGATCGAGGCAGTAAACCTCTGCCCAATTTATATAAAGTCCGGAGAGTAGGAACAGGGGCAGTGTAAACAGGCGTTGGCCTTGAGGTTTCTCCATTGTCTAATGGTAGCTCAGACGGCACCGTCAATACAATAGGCTGCCAGCCAAACTCCGGCAAATATTTGGCGAATTTGGCCAAACGAATAGCGCCTACTGCTTTGGCCGGGGGAAAATAGGTGGTGACGATCAGGACTTTTTTCAGCATTGACTTTTCCCGGAAAGTTGGTAGTAAAGTTGTTCCACCTGCCCCATAATCGTGGCAAAATCAAATTCAGCCAGGGCACACGTCCGATTGACCTTACCCATTTGCCTGCGTAAGGTTTTATTGCTTATCAGAAAGTTGATTTGTGCGGCCAAAGCTGTCGGTTGGCCCAATTCAATATAGAGACCATTTTGCCCCTCAACGACACACTCCCTAAGGCCGGGTAACGGCGAAACAACCAGGGGCAATCCACAGGCCATTGCCTCCAATACTGACACAGGCAAACCATCTGATTGCGCTATTGAAATGGCCAAATCGCCACATCCATAAAAATCCGGCATCTGGTTATAGGCTAAAGAACCAACCCACCGCACGTTTGCGGCTACCCCAATTTCAGCAATAAGAGTTCGACAGTAGGTTTGATATTCCGACGTGTCCAACAAATAGTGTTCTTTAAACACAAAAATTGTCTCTGGATAAGCCTGCAATACTATTGGCATGGCCTGAATGATCAGGTGAATATTATAAATGGGCTGGGTATGGCGCGGGCTCAACACAACAAAGGCTTTTTCGGGAATAGCCAGGGTCTTTCGAAAAGCGGCACGCTCTGGCCCCGCCGGCCGAAAATGATTGCAATCTACCCCAATGGGCAAAACTTGTTGCGGAGTTGTAGCCACTCCCAGGGATTTAACTGCATCCAACAAATGAGCAGATTGGCCAATAATAAAATCGGCCCGGCGCAGGGAAAAAGGGGTCAAGAATCGTTTTAAGCGCGTATCGTAGGCGCCTTGCTCTGGCAGCACATCCCCCCCTAATAATGAAAGCACCAGAGGGTGATAATTTGCCAGAGCGCCTATCCAACCCGCGCCGGCAACATATAAGGCATGTAAAACATCCGGTTGCAATTTGTTAATTATTTGGCGCGCCCGCCACACCTTTAGAAATAACCCTAACTTGGGCCAATGAGTTTGAGGCTGATAAAGATGGGGGATGATACCGGGCCACTTTTCTTGAGGATCAAGGGTTAATAAATGAACCTCATGCCCGCGCCCCACAAAAAAATTCAGCCAACGCTGAACGTGGACACTTCTGAAGGCGGGCGAGATGAAACATAAGCGCATTGAATTAATCTTCCGGCAACAATCTCTGCTGAATATCAGGCAAATCGTTTAACGCCTGCTGATAATCTGCCATCCGGCCAATATCCAGCCAATAGCCTTTATGAATATAACCTCGCACCGGTTGGTTATCTCGTCGCAAACTGTTCATTAAATCGGGCAAATTCAGAAATTGGTCGCGCGGGATGTAGGACAATACCGCCGGCTCAAAAACGTACAGGCCAATGCTTGCCAAATAATGCAACGAGGGTTTCTCCACATATTTCATGAGTTGCTGCTGATCATCAAGCTCTATCACGCCTAAATCAATTTTTACCTTTTGCCGAATGGCTCCCACGGTGGCCACAGCCTGGTGTTTTTTATGAAATGCCAACAGGTCTGAAAATGAAATGTCAGTGAGCAAGTCGCCATTAGCTACTAAAAAGGTTTCATCCAACCCTGCAATGAGCGAAAGCGGGCCGGCCGTTCCCAAAGGCTCATTCTCTACAGAATATTCAATTTGCACATCCCACCTAGCACCATCACCAAAAAAGGCCCGAACAAGTTCATGTTTATAGCCAACACAAAAAGTAAAGTTGTCTATGCCGGCCATTTTTAAGCGGCGAAGCAAAATCTCTAGAATAGGCAAATCGCCAACCGGCAATAATGGTTTGGGCAAAATAAAGGTATAGGGAGTCAGGCGCGTACCGCGTCCCCCGGCCAGAACTACTGCTTTGGTCATATCTGCTTATATTTCATATTCATCAGGGCGATACCGTTCCAGATTGTCACGGATCCACTCAATAGTCAGCGCCAACCCCTCATCCAGAGAGACAGCGGGATGCCACTTCAATAATTCACTAGCCTTCACATTACTGGCCTGTAATTTCCATACTTCGCTACCTGTTGGGCGTTGTCGTTGTTTGTCGCATACAATGGGCAGGTCTTGCTTAAGTATTTGCAAAACCTGGCGAGCTAAATTGCCAATTGAAACACCCTGTCCCAAACCAATATTCACTTCCTGGCCAAACGCGGCCTCACAACCGGCCAAACGCAAAAAGCCCTCAACGGTGTCTGTGACATAGGTAAAATCGCGCACAGGCTCAAGCGAACCCAGGCGGATTTGGTTACGAGTGAGAGCCTGAGTAATAATGGTAGGAATAATAGCCCGCGCGCTTTGACGAGGACCATAAGTATTAAAGGGACGCAGGGTAGCCACAGGCACTCCAAACGAACGGTAAAAACTCTCCACAATTTTGTCGGCTCCAATTTTGCTGGCCGAATAAGGAGACTGGCCCTGCAACGGGTGGCGTTCGTCAATAGGGGTATATTGAGCGGTGCCATAAACTTCGCTGGTGGAAGTATGGATGAGGCGAGGAGTACCCAACTCTCGCGCGGCCATTAATACATTCAGCGTGCCCATAATATTTGTCTCTATCACCTCTCGCGGATGCAGGTAGGAATAGGGAATGGCTATTAAAGCGCCCAAATGAAACACTACCTCTACATCTTTAACCACCGCATAAACAGCCTCGCTGTCGCGCAAATCTCCGGCAACTACTTCTACTTTTTGTAACAGGGCGGCCGGTAACTCATTCAACAAACCAACATCCCCCCGCGAATTATACCGCACAAAGGCCCGCACCCGCGCTCCTTCACGCGCCAATCTTTCAACCAGGTGGCTGCCGATGAAACCACCGGCCCCGGTGACCAAAACAGATACTCCCTGCCAATTCATCACACACTATCCTCCCGGGCTATAACTTTTCGCCAATCGTCTAACAAATCTACCAGGCTGGTTTCTAAAGTTATTTGCGGATGCCAGCCGGTCAATTGCTGCAACCGGCTGAAATCTCCAACTTGGTTGGGGATTTCTACGGCGCGTACTCGCTGCTTATCTTGCTCAACGCAAACATGTACTTTGGCCAAACTTAATAAAATATCCACACATTCCTGAACCGAGTAAGAACGGCCTGAACACACGTGGTAGGCCTCGCCTGGCTGGCCGGTTTCCGCCAGAACTATGTAAGCCTGCACCGCATCCCGCACATCCACATAGTCTCGCTTGGGCCAAAGATTGCCCACCGTTACACTCCCATCTCGACCAGTATGTTCCAACAAGGCGACCTGGCGAGCAAAATTTGAGGCAAAAAGCGAAGGAGACATGCCGGGACCCACTAAATTAAAAGTCCGAATACGAACTACAGGTATTTGGTGAGCAAAAAAATATTGCAATCCCACCATCTCCTGGGCTACTTTACTGGTAGCATAATGCGAGAGTGGTCGCAGGGGCTGCGCCTCATTGAGAGGATTTTCGGCGGGAGTAGTAGCGCCATATACTCCACTGGTGCCGGCAATGATTACAATTGGTCTCCAATCCACGGCCAGCAAGGTTTCAAAAAGCCGGATGGTTCCCAGCACATTGGCTTGATATAACTCTGAATATGCAAAATTGCCCAACAAACCGGCCAGGTGAAATATATGGGTGGGTTCAACCTGCCGCACAAAATCTGTAAATTCTTTTTCTTGATTCAAGTCAACTTTATAGAAACTTATTTTTGAGGTATTAGGAGGAGGCTTTCGATCAAGACCCCAAACCTGATAATGCTTTTCTTTCAAGCAAATTGCCAAATGTAGGCCGACAAAGCCCGATACTCCGGTAATTAAAGCCCGCTTCACTTTTTTGAATATCCTCAACGCCAAACTTGTGCCCGCAAATGATCAGACCAAAACGCCAGTTACTGAACAGAGATTCAAAAAATTATCTTTGCGGAACACGGCATCCTGGCCCGCAAACAAAACCTTATTCTACTTCACTTTGCCGCTTGGTCAATTCCAACGATTCAAGTTAGCGACGGTAGAATTGGGATTGCTGAGGGCCTTAAAGCCTGGTATAATCAAAACATACTCGGAAAGTCTAATAAAAAGAGGTCAATAGTGAAAAAGCGATCAAATTACTCAGTCTTTTCCAAACGTCCAACCTGGGTTATTGCCGTGCTGTTGTTAATTGTTGCGGTTCTGGTAATAACGCAACTGAGCGGGAGCGAAACACCGCCTGATGTCTCAATTTTTAGCTCCAGCCCCATCTCTCCGCTAACCCTCAATAGTCCTCCCGCTGGAATTTCCTCGCCAACTGTACCTCCTGATCCTTATGTGGAGGCTTACCGGCAAGCCACTATTTTTTTTGAAGCAGGCGAGTATGAAAAAGCCATCGCCAGTTACTCGGAAGCTATCTCCGTTAAACCCGACTCCGCTTCGGCTCACAATGATAGAGGAAACGCATATACCCAACTGGAGATGTATGAAAAAGCCAGGGCCGATTATAATAGAGCTATTGAGTTAAATCCCGCTCTACCGGAGCCATATTATAACCTGGGCTGGATAGAGACAATTCTGGGCGATTACGAAGAAGCCTTGGTTCATTATCAAACTGCCAGCGAGATCAGCCCACTGGTAGCTTACGACGCCATTGTGAACCGCTGTGGGGTTTATTACAAAATGGGAGATTTCGAGCAGGCGATAGCAGAATGTACCGTTGGTATTGAGCAAAACCCGGCCAACCACCGCGCCTACAATAGCCGCGCTTTGGCTTACCTGGCCCTGGAAAACTATCAAGCCGCAGTTGCTGATTATGAACAGAGTGTTACCCTGATTGCGGACAATGAGGAGGCTTATTGGGGGCTTGGGTGGGCCAATTATAACCTGGGGAATTATCAGGAAGCGATTGAAGCCACGCAAAAAGCAATTGACCTGAACTCCGGCGATCCCCGTTTGCACTTTAATCTCGGGTTATACCGTTTGGCCGCCGGTCGGTTAACTGAAGCTACTGCCAGTTATCAAACCGGGCTATCTCTCATAGATTCCCTGGACCCGCAGACGGCGGAGGAGATAGCAGACACTTCTGTTCAAGATTTAGAGGAGTTGAAAGAACAAAAGCCTAATTTGGCGGACGAGATTGAGACAGTGATCGGCTTGTTTCCAAAATCCAACTAACAAAAACGACCCCACTTTTCTCAAAAAAAGAGCTATCCCAAACCGGGATAGCTCTTTTTTGATGTTCAACTTATCTCATTAACTTCAGTCAACAATTGGCTCATCGGTTGCTTCTTCAACTACTGATTCAACAGTTGGTTCAACCGTAGGTTCAACTGTCGGTTCAACCGTTGGTTCAACAGCTACCGGTTCATCGGTTGGTTCGACTGTTGGCTCAACTGTCGGTTCGACCGTAGGCTCCACCGTAGGCTCTGGCTCAGGTTCCTGTGTTGGCTCAACTGTTGGCTCAACTGTCGGTTCGACCGTAGGCTCAACCGTTGGTTCTGGCTCAGGTTCCTGCGTCGGCTCAACTGTTGGTTCAACTGTCGGTTCGACCGTAGGTTCAACTATCGGCTCCGGCACCACTACAGGCTCTGCCAAGCCCGTTACCACTGTACCCTGGTTGATGCCTTGATACCCCATCTGAATATCACCACTGGCCGTTGCAGCTCCCACTGTATTTCCTGAAGCGGCCAGACCTTTAGTAGCGTGAGTAATTCGGACAGCATAAGCACCATTAGGTACAGTTGCATCTGCGCGTGGATCAGCCGTAATACCAGGCCCCGCCGCTGCGGCTGCGTAAGTTTTTGCAATCGCAGCACCCCCACCATCAGGATAATAGGTTACCGACACTGTTTCGCCTACAGCAAAATTACCAGTAATGCTTTGAATGGCAATAGCCGAAGACAGGGTTTGACCTCCTACACTGGAATTCTTATAGAAGAGAGGTAAGAACACCTCACCCGTACCCGTCCCACTTAGAATACCGGGAGTCACCTGCCCCCGCGAATTTGTGCCACTCGTCGCGACGGCGTTGACATTACAGACAAATGGCCCGCCCGCAGTAACCTGTAGAGTTGCAGGTCCACTAAACCGACTATAACCTAACCCTGACATATCATATCTTTGATCGAACTGAACATAGGGGTTACCTGACCTGGTAATAGTTGAAGTTCTATTAGTAAAAAGATCGGTGAATGTTGCTTGAATTGTGCCAGAACCACCCCCTAAATTCAAACAAGCAATGGCCGTCCCATAAGTAAAGCCGGTACCCGTATCTACAACATTCGCCAGAAGCTGAGGAGCATAAATTTGACCACTTGTACCCGTTGCATACCCCGAATAGCTCTGTAGGATTTGACCACTGCCACCACTGGCATTGAAATTAACAACCACTCTCACCGGTTGATTAGTATCAACAACGCCAGAACCGGAAAATGCAGCAGCAAAAGCAGCATCGGTAGCAGTGTCAATATATTGGGTAGAATAGGCAGGAATATTTAACGCTACCGAAGTATTGCTCCCAATACCCACACTGGTGAAGGTTGCTGTGCCAGTAGCCGCTGTACCGGTTGTGTTTTGAATAGCTATCAAGTTATTGAACGTTTGACCCGTACCGGCATCGGTAAGTTTTGCTACAACTTGGGGTAAATAAACTGGATCACCAACGTATGGGTCGTTTGACGAGGAACGGTAAACATCAGCTTTGTAGTTTGATCCCGCCGCAGTACCGTCACTGGAATACATCAACACCACGGCGCCTGAGTCGCCACCAGTGGCTACAACGGCAGAACCTCGAAAAGTGGTGGCGGCAATATCTGTGCTTTGGTCAATGGTTGTGCCATAATAGGCACCCAAGGCCGGGATAGCGCCTCCAGGAGTAGAAGCTCCCGTTTCATCATAATAGGTAATCTGTACAGTAGTACCCGCGCCAGTAAAATCTTGAACGCGAACCAAGGTGGATAAATCATTCACCGCTAACACGCCTTGCAGAGAGGGGGACTCAGGCCCTGCCGCAAAGGCCGGCGTAGCGGCAAACAGAACAATGAGTAATGCTACCGGTAAAAGAATTAACAATTTTTTCATGGTATACCTCCATAATATATTTTTTAAGTTGATGACAGAATAGCACAAGCAGTGCCTGTAGGTCAATACTTCTTTGGTATTAGACAAGGATTATCCGGCACATGGCCGGACTCAGACTAGATTACGCCAGAATATCCCGATAGACAGCAATAGTCTGCTCGACCGCCTGCGGCCAGGAGAATTTTGCTACTTGCTGCCTGCCTTTCTCCACCAGTCTTTGGCGCAGCATCTCATCCTGCAAAATTCGCCGCATCGCCTCTGTTAAAGCCTCAACATCCATTGGATTAACCATTAAAGCTGCCTCGCCAACCAACTCCGGCAGAGACGTTGTATTTGAACAAATCACCGGGCACCCTATCGCCATTGCCTCCAAAACAGGAATGCCATACCCTTCAAATAAAGAAGGAAATACCAACGCTGTTGCCTGGGCATAAAGATAAGGCAAATGATGGTAAGGCACATACCCCAATTGCAATACTTTGGCCCTCAAATCCAGATCCGAGATTATCTTTTGCAGATCCGCTTCGGCGGTGTTGGCCATACCGGTTAAAACAAGTTTCAGTTTTGGGTATGAAAGCGTGAGTTTATGAAATGCCTGTAACAGCCGGCAATGGTTTTTGTTAGGAAAAGAGGCAGCGGGATAAAAGAAATAATCCGGTGGCAAGTTGTATCGCGTTTTGATTTGGGCTAAAGTGGTTTGCTCCAGCGGCTGTAGAAATTCAGCCGAAACGCCAAAGTAAATCACCCTGATTTTTTCTTCAGCAATTCCATATTTTGAAATCAAAGCTTGTTTAGTGAATTGGCTCGGGGCAATAATTATTTTAGCTTTTTGAGCGGAGGGTTGATAAGTGTCCCGGCGCCATTTAAGCAGGCTTTCCGAAAAAAACTCCGGGAAGAATTCATGCTGCATATCCCAAAAGGTCAATACGCAAGGAATAGAAAGAGATAGGGGATGAATAATGGTCTGGGGAAAATGAATAAGATCAATACCGGCTGCGTTAAGCAGTTTGTTGATAACCATCTCCTGGGTGGTGGGTGGAGGAGGCCAATGCAGCAAACTAAAGAGCTTACTTTTTACACGATAAGAGAAAGACAGGGTTTCGTTTTTGGATAGAGGCGGTAACAGCAGTGTTTGCCACGAGGGTGTCAAAAGCGCATGTAGAGAGGCAACACTTTCTTGATTGGCAATTAGAATATACTTTGTTGAATTTTGGGAATTCGCCAAATAATGAACAAGGTTACGCACATAAGTTTCAGTGCCTCCGACTTGGCCAGGCCATAGATGGTAAGCATTGATAGCGATAATCGGCACTTCATTTTCTCCTCAATTTCCTCAGGCCGTTTACAAAAAGGTGCAACAACTTGTTCTCTAAACGGCATGGTCACGGTCACTAACAGGTTTTGTAGCCACAATTAACAGCCCGCTTCCCTTTTTAGAGGGATAAACATCACGCCTATAAAATGGCCCTAATACTATAGACCATAACCGCCGCACCCACGACACAGGTAACTCATGAGAAATTTTGCGAATGACAATGGAGACTATATTCCGAAGTGGTTGATGAGGCAAAGGCCCTTTCCAAACATCATCAAGAAAAGAAAAGATTAAGGTGCTAAAAAAAGGCATATAATACTGCCATTGCTCCAATTGCAAATTCACATTTTGCAATCGTTGATCCCAAATTTGATGGGAATCAATATGACAATGCTCTTGATAATCATTGAACCATTGAGCATGCGCATCGGCAGCAGCGGCATTTCCCCATTTCCGCTTCAGCCACGGAAAAAATAACCAGTCGGTAAACTTTTCGCTGGGTACGGTAAAAATAAACTTTCCTCCTGGGGCCAGAACTCTGGCCGCTTCGGCAAAAACCGTTTCTATTGCCGGAATATGTTCCAGAACGCAGTTGCTAAATACACATGCAAAACTGTTGTCAGGATAAGGAAAACTCACTGCGTCGGCTTGAGCAAGATAACCATACGTTTGACTTTGTCTGGCCTCTCTCAGCATAATCCCCGACATGTCAAAACCGGCCTTAAAATCAGGGCCTATCTTTGAAGCAAAAAGGCCCGAGCCGCAGCCAACATCAAGTATGGGTGAGGGCCAATCCAATTTTCTTAGCACGCGAATCTCAACGGCACGCCAGATGGCCAGAGAGGGGTGACGATAATAATCAATCAATAATTCATCCAAAATATCCATCCGTAGCTTACCTTTATATGATTTGTTCCTTTCGTTTCGCCTGAATAATGACCGTTTGAGACAGCAACTCGCGCCAATACTCATTTCTCTTCAATAGATTAAATAACGGCTGCAAAAAACGTCCAAGATGACCGGCAATCAAATGGGCAACGGCCAATGACTTTCCCCGACCTTGCCATTCAGCGGCATCGTTTACCGTCAAATCTAAAATATCGGCCAGAGCCACAAATATAATTACTGTAGCGGCGCAGGGATATTCAATATGTTCAATGACATAATCTTGTTCGACGAGCTTAATGTATTCAGCACTGGGCGCTGTCCACTGATGGAAATTTTGCGTGACGATCTGGTTATAATTTTTGCTCAATCGGCCCAAAAATTGGTCACCGGCTCTGATACCGGCACTAAAATCCAAATAAGCGCCAGGTTCTGAAACTCGACTGATTTCACTCATCACTTGTGCTTTGGTCCCTAAATGCTCAAGCACATTCCAACAATTTATATGAGCAAAACTTTGAGATTGAAAGGGTAAATGATTCAAGTCACCAATAACATAACGAACCGTATCGGATGACTTAGCTCTACTTTTCACCAAATAGCGGCTATCAAGGTCAATAGCCACCACTTTATCCTCACACAAAGGAATAACGCCGCAGGGTGCAATCAACTTCACAATACTTCTTCCAATTGTTCCTTGTGAAAAAATTGATGTAGATATCTCTGGGCTATCTTTTTATCCCGTTCATCAAATATTCCCAGGACTAAAACAACCAGCAAATAAACACCCCCTCCCAAAGTCACGATACAAATTAGGTTGAGAAAATTTGAAGTAAAAGGCAACAATAAATAATCAATGATGCCTATCACCAATCCTGCAAACCATATCTTCAAATATACATGATGAAAAAGTCGCCACGAATTGAGATGCAGAAGATTTTTCTCAACATAGTAAATAAAGGCTAAAGTGTGCAAGTACAACAATCCGGCTATAGCTGCCCCGATAATTCCATAACGGGGGACCAAAACAAGTACAGCGGTAACATTAACAATGGCCGTTAGAATATTAGAAAAAGAAATTAGATGCGGCTTACCAAAACCATCCAAAAAAATGTAGGCAATAATAGACCAAGAGATGAAATACCACCCCAAAGTCAATAATTTCAAAACCCAAGTACTGGTTTGGGCAAAGTCTGTATCAATCCATATCCTTAGAATAGGAGAGGAAAAACTAAAAATGGTGACACATACGAAGGTGCTGATAAAAAGAGTCACTTTAATTGCTCTTTCATATATACCTTTTAGGGTCTCTATTTGGCCTGTGCTAGACAATCCACTTGACACAGGGAATAAAACACCAGCTATGGTCAGAACGATTTTATGAAGTTGAGTCGCCAAATTAAGTGGCACCACGTAATAAGTCACTAAACTGGCACCTAATAAAATGCCAATCATTAAGCGATCAAATTGAAAAAGAAATAAACCGCCAACACGGCTAATGAAGGTGTATATACCAAAGGAAAGTAATTTTTTAAATATTTGCCAGTCGTATGAAGGCCACCAGCTTAATTCAGGGATTAATCGTTTTGACAAAATTGTATATAATATCAAACTAATGATGGTTGTGCTCACTTGGAGTATGACCACGGCTTTTAGCCGATAACCCAAAGCTAATAGTCCAAGGATGAACAAGGTGGATAAGGTAGTGATGAGAATGCCCAATTTGTTGGAAAGGTCATAACGCTGCAAAGCATTAGGAATTGAGGCCACCACTCCTACCATCAAACTCAGCGGAAAACCTATGGCAGTGACATAAAAGGTGAATTTTGCTTCTGATACCAAATCAGGTGTTACTTGGAATAATACCACCAGATTATCGGCCAAGAGAATGATGGCAATTCCCCCAATAACACCAACCATGGTGAAAACCAGCAATGTGGTCCAGACAATCTTGTTTAAGGTAACCAGGTCTTGTTTTACATAATATTCAGCAATATATTTTACTGAGGCGGTGTTCAATCCCAAATCAAGGATAGCAAAATAACCAATAACGGTTAAGGCTAATGCCAAAATACCATAGGCTTCCCGGCCCAATCCCTGCACAATGTATCGAGTAGCCACAAGGCTAAGGACTGTCGCCCAGCCCCAGCCAATAACATTGGATATTGAATTATTAATGGTCCGTTGAGCTAGACTCACAATGAGACCTTCTTCACCAGAGCCTCTCTTTTCTGGCCAATAGTGTAATAATCCTGTTGATTATCAAAATCTGAACAGCTGCTGCAAAGAGGTATTTGCGAAAACTCTCGACGACGATGAATTTCGCGGAATCGATTCATTTGCACACTATGCCAGGCATCCTTGAGAGAGGTAGTTCTAATATTGCCAACACTCAATCGAGCATTCACATCATAACAACAGATGGTTATATCGCCGTTAGCAGTTACGGCTAAACTTTGCCAAAGTTTGGAACAAGGATAGGTGCGTCTCCCCATCCGTTGGTTACTATTATCAAAAATTGAACGATCCTCAACAGTATTACCAAAAGTCGAAAATCTCTTGATAAATATTTTATCTTCCGGCCCCAACAATCCTTCCCACTGCTGACGAAATACGTCAACTTCATCGGCAGTTTCTTGCATCAGAATAATTTGCAGCAAGACTTCAGGTTTTGACAAACCATTTTCCTGCTTATATTCGAGAAATGTAGCAATATTATCACAAACCTGATCAAATTTACCACCCACCCGCAACTTTTCATAGGTTGCCTTTGTAGCGCCATCCAAAGAAATGTACAACATATCCAAACCCGACTCACACAATAACCGACTTCTTTCTTCATCCAACACGGTCGCATTTGTACTCATCCGTACACTATGAATAGTAGGATACTGCTTAACATACCGAATCATATCAAATGTTTGATGATATAGGAGAGGTTCACCAAACAGGTGCAAATCCACAAAAGCCAGTCCATACGCTGCTGCCTCATCAATAAGTTTCTTGAAAAGATCAAATTCTAGATGAGCTAACGGCCGGCTCATAAGATCTGTGCGTGGACACATTACGCATTTCAGGTTACAGTAGTTGGTTGTTTCAATATCCAAGTATATAGGAAATTCAGGTATATTTTCCATCGTTACCTGAACATTTGACTCCGCTCTACTAAGTAGAATATCTCGTCCCCAACGAGTTTGGGCGAGACTATTTTTCACCAAACTCTTTACTTTTGTTTGAATCATCTCATCAAGTCTTTCTCACATCTTCTGCATTTTTCTCAAACTAAAAAATTTGCGTAATTATAAAGTTAAATGCGGAAAAGAGAGGCTTTCTCCAATTTTCTCTCAAACCATACCTCTAATAATTTTCCTCTTAGCTTTAAAAAGGGCCTCTCAATCAACAAATACATAAAATTTGCTGCTATAGAAACAACAGCTAATGAAATAAAAAAACAAACTATAAAATAAGCAAGGCCATATTGACCTGGATCAATAAACGACTGAGTCAATCGGATGGTAAACATAAGCGGAAAAACATGAAGCAAATAGAAAGAGTATGAGATTCTTCCATAAAATCTCAAGATTGGAAGGTTCACCAATTTTTGATTATTATACCCGGGCTGCAAACACCTTAGAATAATCAAAGCGAACCCCAAGCCTAACATAGAAAAAACGAGACTGGTATTAAAAAAGCTCGAGGGTGCATGTTCGCCAAATAGAACCGGTATGAACACAAAAATCAACCCCAATTTGGCCCACGGCCAGTCCCAGGGAATAAGAGGTTTATAGAATAAATAAAAGTAAGCCAAAATCACGCCAAAGGCCAAGCTATCGTACCGGCTATAAAAAGGTATATAAATAAACTTAAAGAAAAGTGGCTGATCTATTTTACCTCTAAAAGCATACGTAAATGAAATACGGTAAATAAGGGGCAGTAACAATACCGATAAGGTGGCTATAACCAGCCATTTCCAATTATGCTTAGCTTTGCTAAAAAGAAATAAGAAAAAAATCGGAACGAGTAGATAAAAATTTTGTTCAACAACTAAAGACCAGGTATGAGTTAAACCGAATGTTTTAAGGTATCTGGCAAATTCTTCAACAGGAATTAAATAGTTTTGTAAGTAAAGAAGATAATAAAGGCTATATTGTTTAAAATAATCCTGCTGTTCCAGAATCAGGCTGTAAATTACAGCTATGATTAAAGTAAAAAAATATGCCGGCACAATCCGGAAAAAACGTTTCAACCAAAATCTTTTTAGGTTGATGGCACCACTTCTGGCAAGTTCAGCAAGGAGTTGTTTGCCGATTAAAAATCCACTCAAAACAAAAAACAAATCAACCCCCACCCAGCCATTATTGACCACTCTAAAGCCCGGACTCGCTAGAGGAGAGTACACTGAGATGTGAGCCGCGAGCACCAAGAGTACCGCTATACCTCTAAGACCATCTAAGGCCGGAAAATGCTCGTGAGAATATTCTTTTGGTAGCGTAGACTGTCCCTCTAAATCAAGCAAAAAGATGTCTTTTATTCGCTCAATAAATGTCATTAGTGTCTTTTAATACTCATTATTGATGGTTAACAGGAGATAACTCATCTGGCTCTATCAGAGATTTTTGTCCCATCATAAGATCAAAAATAGTTCGGGCTATTAAATTATGCGCTTCAGCATTGATATGCCAATCTTGCCGATAATAAAGGTTTTGCTTTGTCTTCAGATAATACTCTCTAAAAACAGGCAACATATCAATCGAAAGTAGGTTTTGCTCTGCCGTTATCTCACCAATCCATTGATATACGGTATCATCAAATGTCGCTTCAACGGCACTAAGGGCCAAAACATTTTGAATGTTCTGTATCTGTTCAACTGCATCTTCCGGCTCTACCTGCCGCTTGGTGGGGATCAAGATAATGATTAACGGGATTTCCTGGCCGGCGGCCTCGCGCTTAAACAAGGTCAGACTCTCTTGCAAAATCTGCCTGGCCTCTTTTTGGTCTCGGTTGGCGAAATAATAAGCTTGTTGAAAACTCTGGGACAAACAAGGCGCACACACCTTGACTGCTTCAATATATTGATTAGAAAAAAAGTCTTGAGGGGCACCCTGCCGCTGTGACCGGATGAGAGATCTCAAAACCGGCAAATTGTCTATCGCCTTGACGGTCAGTTGGTATACGCGCAGGGGCCGAAAAATCCCTTTGAGATTCCAAAACCAAGAAGCTTCGGTAGCCGGGACGACACCCTCTACCGGATAGTTTTCAATGGTAATTTGTCCTGATGGGTGCCGGGCGAGACGCGGCCCGGAGGAATTGACTAACTCAAGCAGATCATTCCCCACGTAAAAACCAACAATCACCAGATCGGGCTTGTACCAGTAGCCATAAGTACGCCACCATAATAACTGCTGGAGGGGCGAATACGTGCCCATACCGGCGTTTAAAACTTCATGCCGCCCGGACGATCCCTGCCGTGCGGCCTCTTCATTCAGTAAAGTCTCCAATACATTTGCATAGGACTCGGCATTATTTACCATGCCGTCCGTATGGGAGTCACCCAAAACCAATATTCTGAAAACGCCGGGTTCTTTTGCAAAATAAGTGGGCTGGTCTTCTCTAAGGCCGGCATTGTTGGTTGACCAAGTCAACTCGCCATTACCATACTCCTGAAAAGGGAACCGGGTTTTAACGTCGGGTTTATGAATTGTCCCCAGGATTGGATCGGCCATATAGGTTGGCGGAATTTCACGGTACGATAGGATTTGTGAAATAATTTCCAGAAGCAACAAAGTGAGCAACAAACTGATAACGATCAGCAGAGTATTTTGAAACCACTTTCTCACTCTTATCACCTATCAGTTTCCGCTTTTCGACCCCATCTATGATTTTTAACAGAACTGGCAAAAATCAAAAAACGGGTTCCCAAAAATGATTTCACTATAAATGGGACCATTCTTGGACGTTCCTTTAACCAGGCCGGATACATCCAAATTGCTTTCAAAAAATATTGCCTGGCTTTGGCCGTTTGCCTGGCATTGTAATAGTTGAATCCAAAATCCAAATAAACCCGGCTATAAGCTTTGGCTTTGAGTGGACGCATTTCACCAGGTAAGTGAGGGTGGTTAAAACATTTATCAAGAATAGTAAAATGGTCTGCTTCATGCCGACTACGAGCCGCGGCCAGTACTTTTGCCAAAGAATGAAATCGCCAGGTACCAATGGTTTGGGGAGTATAGGCCATTACGCAACCGGCCAAAACGCATTGGAGCCAATAATCATAATCCATAGAAGTATAGAGATTAACATCCAAGCCACCTACCTTTTCAAAAACGGCTTTACGAATGAATACGCTTTGCTGTGGAATGTAACATCCTTCTGTCAACAGTCTGGCGAAATCAAACGCCGGAGCTTGGTAACGTTGGATAACACGGCTGTGCTCATCAATATAGTTAATATCACCATAAACAATATCCACCTCTGGATGGGCTATTAAAAATTGAACGGCGGCCTTAACACCACCCGGCATTAAAGTATCATCCGAGTTCAAGAAAGCCAAAATATCTCCGCTGGCCCTGGCCCACCCTTTGTTGATGGCATCGGATTGTCCCTGATCCGGTTCAGACACCCACCAAAAGTCATTCCTGTGCTTCTCCAAAATGTCAAGGGTATTATCGGTAGATCCGCCGTCTATAACCAGATACTCTATTGCCGGATAATCTTGTGTTTTGACACTAAGGATAGTCTCTTCAATGAATTGACCCTGGTTAAATGAAGGCGTGACAATAGTGACCAGGGGTGTTTCTTGTTGTTTCATTATCAATATTCTTTACCGCTTGTGAGACGAATTTGACAGATTAGCCAAATTTCATATCGTACTCTCATATTTAAAAGGGGATTAGTATGAGTTTTTTGAAAAAACTCCAAAAACTACGATCAATTGGAATAATCAAAGCAGTCAAAATCGTCATAAAAAGATATTTATCGTTTTATAAAATCAAATTACGAGACTTTTGGTTTGGCCCCGCCTTCACCTTTTTTGAAAAACTGGGGTTACACGTGTTGCCGGTTCATTATTATAGTCCCGTGCCCGACACGCGCGAACTTCGCAAGAATTTTCGGCGCTGGTACACTGAATCGAATTTGGCCGGGATTGATTTAAATTTACAAGGCCAAACAGAATTTCTTAAGAACTTAAAAACTTACCAGATAGAGTATGATCACCTTCCCTCTTTGGCTCAAATAACGGCACAAGGTTTTGGCGAGGGTTATGGGGAAGTAGAGGCTCACCTTCTGCACGCAACCGTTCGATACTTCAAACCCCGCCTCATCATAGAAGTGGGGTCTGGCGTTTCAACATTTTATATGGCCAATGCCTTAACCCTAAACAGGCAAGAAACGGGGAGCACACCCAACATGGTCTGTATCGAGCCGTATCACCACCAGGCGCTGAAAAGAATCCAGGGAGATTGTCACATAGAAATTATTCCGAAATTTGTGCAAGAAGTTGGCCTGGATGTCTTTGAAACCTTAAACAAAAGGGATATTCTCTTTATTGACTCAAGCCATATTGTCAGGATTGGAAGTGACGTAACCTTTCTATATTTAGAAATACTCCCCCGTTTAAAAAATGGTGTAATTATTCATATCCACGACATTTTTTTTCCATATCCCACGCCCCCCCCAGAATCCTGGATATTCAACCGTCACATGTTTTTTTCAGAGCCTGCCCTTCTGCAAGCAATGCTTATGTACAATTCTACATTCAAAATTCTGCTGTGCGCCAGTTACTTGCACTACAAAATGCCAGAATCTCTAAGTTCTGCCTTCACTATTTACAATCCGGCCAAGCATTTACCCTCGTCAATATGGTTACAAAAAGTTGGTTGAGCGGACTATACTGAGGAATCTATCAACTGCTTTAGCGCTCAGTTAGCGCATGATCCAAAATTGCGGCCACTTTCTGCCTATCTTTGGTGGCATAATACCAATCAATTGTGGCGTGCAAACCATCTACAAATTTGAATTCCGGTTCCCACCCCAGCAGTTGGCGGGCCAAAGCGTTATCGGCTACTCGATTCATTGGGCCAACAGGCATCTCTGGATGGAATTCAATTTTTAAGTGTTCTTTGCCTGTATAACGCAGCACCTCTTTAACAGCGTCAATCACCCGGGTACGTTCCATGGTGCCAAGATTGATCGCCCGGCCATCATCTATCTTCTCAGCCGCCAAAATGGTCCCCGCCACTATATCCTTCACATAGGTCCAATTACGGATTTGCTGTCCATTCCCCCACACAATAAATGGATCTTGATTCACAAA
The DNA here is from genome assembly GCA_016931895.1 of Anaerolineae bacterium. Taxonomy (NCBI): domain Bacteria; kingdom Bacillati; phylum Chloroflexota; class Anaerolineae; species Anaerolineae bacterium. The sequence continues at coordinate 88,650 of JAFGDY010000315.1, read as the reverse complement.
CGAGCGCGCAATCATGGCAATAACGGCATGATTTTCGTGCCCACGTGGGCCGTACACGGTAAAATAGCGGCAGGAAACCGACTTCATCCCCCAATCTTGGTAATAAGCCTGCAACGTCATCTCGGCCATCAACTTGGCCCACCCATACATATTGTCGGCATCGTAAGGCGGAACAACCTTATCTTCCGTTAAATATAAAATCTCATTGGGGTCAGTCTGCAAAAAATTGGGGTAGACACAGCCAGATGAGGCATAGACAATTTTTTCCACCCCTGCTTTATAGCAGGCTTGAAAAATCAGGCCATCCAGCGTTAAATTGGTGGCACAAGCTGCTTGATGCAAATCAACGTACCCTCGACCCCCGTGGTCTGCGGCCAAATGGAATACAATTTCAATTCCCTCCACCATCCTTGGGGCAACACCCGGCTCTAGCAGATCAGCCTGAAAGAACTCTACACGGCCATTATTCAGATGGGTTTGAATGCTTTCTAATTTGCCACTACTCAGATTATCTATAATCCGGACCTTGGCCCCTCGTTCCAGCAATGCGTCTACCAAATGAGAGCCAATAAAAGAAGCGCCCCCAGTTACCAACACCTTACGGCTATTCCACATAATCGTTCACCTCTACACTTAGTTATGCACAACATAAATACAGCACTGAAGAAACCCTTCATAGGTGAGGCTCATTATACAATCATCCCGCTCAATTCAGAAACCACTTCCTCACCCAAAATATTCTGCCCCCCATCCCACTGATACCTTTCCCGCATCTGAGCCAATACCTCAGCCACCCGGCCCTGGGCCTGCAATTTACCTTCATGCAGCCATAAGGCGCCAGAACACAAACGCTCTACGGCCTCAAAATCGTGAGAAACAAATAAAATGGTTACGCCCTGCTCTTGCATCTGGCGAATGCGCTCCAAACATTTAAGTTGGAAACTATAATCGCCCACCGCCAGCACCTCATCTACCAGGATAATCTCCGGCTCTACGTGCACGGCCACCGAAAAACCCAGCCGCATCTGCATCCCTGAAGAATAGTTACGCACAGGCACGTCAATGAACTCGCCAATGTCGGCAAAGGCAACAATGTCGTCGAGTCTGTGATTCATCTCTTTACGGTTCAAGCCCAAAATGGAACCGTTCAGGTAGATGTTTTCTCGCCCGGTTAAATCAGGATGGAAACCGGCGCCCAATTCCAGCAAAGCGGACAGCCGCCCGGAAATGGTGATAACGCCGGTAGTGGGGTCAATAATCCGGCTGATGAGCTTCAGAATTGTGCTTTTGCCGGAACCGTTTGGGCCTAAAATGCCGACGGTTTCACCACGTTTGATTGAAAAGTTGACATTTTGTAAAGCCCAAAAGTGATGCCTGCCGCGAGCGTTCGGGTCAAAAAAATTCACAAACATCTCCTGCAAAGAGCGAACCCGCAACTTTGACAAGCGAAATTCTTTGGAAACATTCTCAAAGGTTATGGCGTTCTCAGACATCGGTCTACACTTCCTCGGCAAAGGTGCGACTGTAGCGATAGAAGATCAAAGAGCCTATGCCCAGTATAATCAATGAGGTCAATAAAGTCCGCATAAAAAAGTAAAATTCCGGCGGCGCGCCATTATACAAAATTACCCGATAGGTGGCGATGATGGACGCCATTGGATTGATGATGTTCACCCAACGCCACACGTCAATTGTGATGTTAAAAATCTCGTAACTGCGGGGCAAAATCTCAATCGGATAAAAAATAGGGGTCATAAAAAACCAGGCCAACATAACCACTTCCATAATAACTTGGGTGTCGCGGTAAAACACATTGGCCGTTGACAGAATTAAACCTGCCCCTACCGTAAAAATAAGTTGCACGGCAATGACCAGCGGTAACAGTAAAATCCACTTGGTCAAAGGAATTTGAGAGAAAAGAATAAAAGCAAATAACACAATTAAGGCGACTAAAAAATTAACCAGATTGGCCAGGACGATGGAGACCGGCAAAACTTCGCGGGGGAAGTAGACTTTGCTAACCAACGAGTCATTATCTACAATACTGCGAATCGAGCCAATCACCGAGGAAGAGAAAAAGTTCCAGGGCAAGATGCCACAGAGAACAAATACCGGAAAATTTTCAATCCGTCCCGAATACGGCGTCATAATAGTGAAAACAATGGTAAAAACCACCATCATTAGCAAAGGGTTGCCAAACGACCACAAAACTCCCAATAGCGAGTTACGATAACGCACCTTCAAATCCCGGACCACCAGATTGCGGAGCAACTCGCGATAAGCCCAAAATTCCCCCAAGTGTGCCAAAAAACTGCGTAGCAGATAAAAAGGCCAGAACACCCAAGGCATTTTTTGACCGGCCCGGATAACCAATCCCATAGGCATTTTTTCAACAATTACCATTCGTCAACCCTCAATAACATCACAACAAAAATCAGCGCCGCCGATACAGTCTCTGGCGCTGACTCGATTGCTAAATCAAGGGGCTATTTTAGCACAAAACCGGCCAAGCAAAAAGTTTAACGCAAATTACTGAAGCAATTATTTTTTATGCATTATGGGGGTGAAGTCATAATTTGGGGCTTTTCGTTCGTCAATCGTCATTCGCCGCTGTCAGGCTGTCAATAGAATTATGGGCCACCCTCTGCCATAGTTTCAAAAAGCAGATATTTTTAATGTGGATTTTAAGGTCAAAGGAGTTGTTTGGTCTTTTGTAGCAGTCAAGATATGCTATAATTGAAACCACGTTAATCAAAATAATCTTTTCAGCAGATTCAATCTTTGCCGAATAAAATATTGTTAAGAAGACAAGAGATAGGAAAAAAGTACTATCAATTTTTGCCAAAAAACTTATTTGTGGTAAAATACTGCTACTTTAACATTATTAAATTCTTTGGATTCCCCGGCGCCCAGGTATCATAAATTCATTTGGTGGAAAAAACGGTCATTTAAAGGGCATAAGCGCAAGTGTTAAACAAAAAAAATGGGCAGACATCGTTAAATGGAAGAAATAAAGGAGGCGGCGAAGTGTTGAACAAAACTGCCGTAGAATTCACACGGTACGTACTCCAGCAGAATCCAGGCGCGAACGACTTTGCCGTGATTTATGATGCTATGTCGCGGGCTGCTTGTACTCGTTCTTTTCAGAATTTAGGTTACGAAGAATTGGCAGTGGCCGGTGTTTCTTTTTCTCTCCTCAATACTTACAAACTGGAATTACTTATATCGGAAGCCAAAAAACCGCTAACAACCAAATAATGCCGCATATTCCTTTTTTTATTAAACCCCAAACTATTTTAAGAAATTACGATTTTATGATTTTATAAAGTCAATAACTACCTGACGAAAAGCTTCCACCTCTCTAATTTGGCTCCCGCCCAGAATGACTTCACCCTTTTCCTCTATCAAACAAGCTAAAGCATCTATGGCAATCCCAACCAATTCACTGCGATTAATTGAGAGTTCGTCATTGGTTAAAAGATGCAACTTACTCAGATTCCGCATTTCAGCCTGAGTTAAATGGACTGTAGTAGGCTTGCGCTGAATCTTCTTCCGCGGGCGGCCCAGCGGCTTTACATGGCGCCGGCTTAATTCTTCTTGAACGTCATAAAGTTTGGCGAATGTCCCCTGTCCCGTCCGAGCAGTCTCTTTTCCCGCCATTATGCTAACTCCTCTATCACCTGTTCAACAAGGTCCTCATCAACAATTGAAACTTTGTTCAAAAGGGCCACGGGTAACGTATTCAGGCCCACTACACATATATCTCGAGGCATACCACGGCTATAGTCGTAGATACGAACTAATGCGGCGTCGGTAAACAAAGGATCTTGCCGTCCGGCCACCATCACCCTAAAATTGATCATCGAACGAGTATCTTCAAAGTGGAGAGGCTCCAACGTAGACCGGGTAGCCACTCGAGAAGCCAAGGCTCGTTTGAGGCGTAACTTGTTGCGAAGCTCATTCTGACCAATCAGCACAATTTGGATGAGCTTTTGGGTGTTTGTTTCAAAATTCAACAACTGCCGGATCAACTCAAACTGCTGTCCCACAAGCCCTTGGGCTTCATCAATAATCAACAATACGTTTTTATCCTCTTCAAAAACAGAAATGAGAAATTCTTCAAAAGCGGCCAATTGCAGTAATTTGCTGCGTTTAGGATTAAGGCCAAATTCGGCGCAAATGCTTTTCAGGAATTGAAAATCGGAAGGAAAAAGCGGCGTAGGGATATAGGCCGTGCGAAAATCTTCTCGATCTCGATACACCTGATAGAGACGCCGGGCGATAGTGGTTTTACCAACGCCTACATCGCCAAAAATTATGGATAGGCCTTGTCGCTGCTCAAGGGCATAGGTTACCTTAGCCAAGGTAGCTTTATGCTGGAGTGACACATAAAAGTAGCGCGGGTCAGGCGATAGTGAAAATGGTGCTTCTACCAGACCCAATGGACTCAAATCGAGCATATAAGATAAACCTCCCCACAAACTTGAACATAATTATAACACCTACCCCTTATAATTACAAGTAACTCTTGACATTTTTTTTAGTTATGTTTATAATTCCAACTAATAGGCTCAAATTTTAAGTTAGTTTGGGGGTCTATGCCCTTGATTTGGCGATAAATTTGTATAAAAAGAGAGGCCCGTTGCCGCGAGCCTCATTCTGTAAAGTTTTATTTACTTAATTTTTTGGGAGAAGGTTTCTGTTTCCAGTACCTCGCTTGGGGTTAAATATACCACAAGGAGGTACATTCTGTCAAGTAAAAACCTGCTTTGCTGATTTGGCTATCTTCTTCATTCGACAATTTTTTAGCTGTCTTTAGCTATTTTGTGAATTATCGTTTTGAAGAAGAAAGGGTCTATTATGCCCGACCTTTCCATTCATCCTGTATATTTAAGCGCCAGAGCCGCGATTGTTGCCCCCGAGAAAGCAATTCCGGTTACGCTCTACTCAGTCCAAAAATGGCTGTCCCGACTTGGGCCGGAGCGATGGTGTTTGGTAATGCTCCTCCGTAGCCTCAGTATAGACGGCCCTCGCCGTAGTGACGGCACTAAACGAGTGACGTGCAGTTGGCGGGAACTGGCCGAGTTGTTAGACGTTCACGAAGAAACTGTAGCCAGTTGGCTCAAACATCAACCCATCCCCCACGACAAGCCTTGGCGTCGGATCATCCCCGGCGATGAAAAATCCAAATATTTAGCCCTTTTTATTCCTCGGCTGCGTTATGCCTATGAAACTCATAACGGCAAAACTCGGCGGACGGGTTTTATGCTTGAAGTGCTTATGGAAGACCCTGTTGCCCCGGAAGACGAAGCCAAATTGCAACAGCGCATTGAAATATTGCAAATGCAACAAGGCGAATTGGGCTTAGAGACCTATCGTTTGGAAAACGTAAAAGGGAGAGATGCCGATTTACCGCAAATATCCGGGGAAAAAATGTCCCCACAAAACACCGATTTACATTATGTCAACCAACTAAATTCCGACTCATTGCTATCGGCTAATCCACTTCAACTGGGTTTACATAACACAAAAGTAAACCAAGAAAATCTTGGTTTACAAACCAATGTGAAACAACAAAATATGGGATCAGATAGTTATGTCAATCTACCAATTGTTGATTTACATAATACTGAATCGGAAGAATCTGGGAAGAACGTTAACGAACTAGACATATTAATTCAACAACATAAACGTAACAATTCAAAAAATCCTCGCAGAACTTCTTTGGAGCCGATTGTGCGCTTGACAGAAGCTTTGCTAGAGGATGATCATTCTACGGCAATGTTTTATAAAGTGTTGCAGGCGTTATACCCGGAAAGGCTTGACCTTTACGTAGCTGCCGTTCGAGTAGCTGTTCAGGCTGCCGAAGCTGAGCCGGAAGTTAATGCGGGGGCGGTTTTTGTGCGCGCCTTACGGGATTTTGCGGATGTAGCCGGGGTGGGTTTGGGTTTGAAGCCGGCCGCAGAGGAGAATGTTAACCATAAAACGGGTGAATGGTTGGGGGCCGAAGTTCCCAAGATATCTGAGGCGTCTTTTGTTTTGCCTTCGGTTGACGAGGCAATCTGGTCTGAAACCCAATCAATGTTGCGTCGTCAAATGACCCAAGCGACGTATAATGCGGTTATTCAAGGCACAGAGCTTGTGGGCCACGAAAAGGGCGTTTATATTATCGGCGTCCAAACAGAGATGGCCAAAGAGTGGTTGGATAATCGTTTACGGGATATTGTCCAACGGGCTTTATCGAGTGTGGTGGGAAAACAAGTGCAGATAGAATTTAAATTGGTGACTAGAGATAGCAGTTGACCGCCGGTGAGATGTTTTCAGCTATCTGGGGTAATTTTAAGTTGTCAACGATTTGAAGTTGAGGATTTACCATGAACGTTATTGCTTTGGCAAACTTGAAAGGTGGTTCAGCAAAAAGTACAACAACTTTTAACCTGGCCGGGGTTCTTATAGAGGCAGGATTTCGGGTGTTGTGTATTGATATTGACCCTCAGAAAACATTGGGAGAAGCTTTTTTTGGCGTATATGCTGGCGCAGAAACACTATCGTCTGTGTTGATTGACGATGGAATGTTGGGCGCTGCGGTTCAACCAACCAAGTATGAAAATTTAAAAATTATTCCCGCTGATGATGGCTTGAAGGGCATCAAGAGTGGACAGACGCAGATTGAAGGAGGCGAACTTCGGCTGCGTAGTTGTTTTACCCGGATCAGGGCCAGTGTTGACCGGATGAATAATGTGGACCAGGTAGATTGGGTGCTGATTGATTGCCCGCCCAGTTTAGACAGATTAACGATGAATGCTTTGGCTGCCAGCGATTATGTGTTGGTACCGGTTGACCCCGGGGCTGCCGGAAGGGGGGCGTTGGGCGACACAATGGAATATATTTACTCTGCGCAAAAGTGGTATAATCCAACCTTGAAAGTTTTAGGTTTGTTAATCAATAATACAGATCCGCGAACGGTTTATGACCAAACAACAGAAGAGGTGGTCCGAGAAATGTATGGAGACATGGTTTTTAATACCATCATTGCCGCTTCTGTACGAGTGCGAGAGTCAACAGAGTCTCAGGTTCCATTAGTTTTTTGTAGTGGTATTGAATTTGTGCGGTATGCAGAGATGTATCGTCTGCTGGGAACAGAGGTGCTTAAGCGAACCGGATTCAGGGGGAGGAATGGCCAAACGAAAAATTAGTATTCAGCGTACGTTAGGCGCAAAAGGGATGCCCGTCGAGCAGACAGGAGCGGGGAGTGTTATTGACAAATTGGCCGGGAGTATGTCTTCGGTTGAGATTGGTTTTCGTCCTACTGATCAGAGGGTTTATGACATTGATCTTGATCGCATTATGCCCGACCTTTCTCAGCCCCGTCATCTTTTGCCGCATGATTTACGGGTGGCTATCCACAGCAAAGATATTTTGCCTGAACAGGCTATGCAGGAATTGGTGTTGAGGGCTGAACGAGGGGATACAGTGGCTCTCTTGATTTTGGGGGGTCGTAACAAAGGGGCAGTGGAGGAAGATGACGAAGAAGTTGAGGATACAGGACTTTTAGCTTTAGCCCGTTCTATTCAAGAAGTTGGTTTGCGCCAACCCCTCAACGTGTATCGTATTGATGATCCTGATCAGCCTGATAGAACTACCTATCGGCTAGGCGAAGGGGAACGACGTTTTTGGGCGCATCATTTATTGGTCCAACAGGGATATGAAGAATTCAAGAGAGTCAAGTGTATTATCGAAACCATGCCTGCGGATGAGGAGGTTATCCATCAACGGCAAGAGGCGGAAAATGCAGCGCGCGTGGATTTGCCGGCTCTTGCGCGGGCGCGTTCTATTCAGCGGATTATGGAACGATTAAATGTTGAAATGGGAACCCGGGTTCCCGGAGAAAACACCATTAAATTGCCCAGTCAACGAGAGCTACAAGTAGCAGTGGGACAACGAGTAAAAAATCTCACCGGCCGGGCCATTAGCGACAGGATGGTCAGGAATTACTTGGCCCTTCTAAACCTGTCAGATATGGCTCAGGATTTATGTGAAGCCGCTCAACTGACCGAGAAGCAGTTGCGGCCTGTTATGAGATTAAAAACAGATGAAGAACAAGTGGCAATGATTCAACGTATTGTAGACGAGAAATTGAGTGGCAGAAAGGTGTTGCAGGAAATTGTTCCCGACTCAAGGCCCAAGTCGTTGTTGCGGGAGGTATCACAAACCACGGTTGAACAGCGTTTTGAAAAACGGGTTTTGGATGCGGCCAAAACCATTCATTCTCTTTTGTCTTTGCCGCCAGAGAACTACGAGGAAACTATTACGGCTATAGCGTTTAGGGCCAAGGATTCAAAAACAAAACAAGCATTGCAGGCGTTGCGTCAAGCCCTGGAAGAAGTCTTACTCAAAGCCGAGGGTTTGAGTAGTTCAAAAATTGCTGAAGTGAGCTTGCTTTCGGTCATTCCTCCCTTGGACGGCTTGAGACGCCATTTGCCTTCTGAAAAATTTGAGGTCTTTGAAACAGAGGTTTTTACCGGCGGTCAGATACTTGACCAGCTTTTGGCCTGGCGACAGAGTGACGTTGTACTATCGAGCCGGTTGGAACCATTTTTTAAACAGATTGAACTTGATGCTGAAGCTTTAAGGGCTGGCGAAGCGATGTCGTTGCCAATGCTCAAGGGCGAAAGAAATCCAAGTTATTCTGATTTGGCGGTATACGAAGTGGAATCCGGTGCCTCAATTTATTGGGCGCACGAATTATTGGTTAAACGGGGTGAAAGTCAATTTAAGATGATGAAGGCCGAAATTGTCAGCATGGTTGTTGTGAACGGTAATTGACTATGTAAATGGGAACCCGGGTTCCCATTTACATCATCGCGTCATTGATAAGTCGAGGCACTATTGCTTCGGCTTTTGTTTTATTTGAGGCTGGAATACAGAGGTTTGTTTTTGGCAAAGAAGTTTTTCAATTATCGAATGTAGCCACGTACGACAACTTTACCCTCATACCATTCTGCCTCAGTGAAACGGACTGGTAACTGCTTGGCGCGCCCCAGTTGGAACTGGATCTGTCTTTCGATGGTTTCCCGGATTGGCCCGGGTATCGGCAGACTCAATTCCAGAATATCAACAATGGGTAACCCTTTTTCATTTAGGTCAACACGGGCTTTACCGCCAACGGGAACCCTTAGCCCGGCAATGGTGGCATCCCCTTCACCGGCTACATAACCGGGCGTAATTTCTATATCAGGATGGGCGAACGGAATCTGAGGATAACGTTGCAAATACCACGTTATTGTTTGTTCGGCCTCTAATTCGGTGAGAGTCACTTCCCAGGTTTCCCCTGAATGGTCTCCAGAGCGAATATAATCTAGTAAAGTGACAATTTCCGGGTCTCTTATGGGTTCGACGATATAAGGCTTTGAAATGGACTGTAAAAGGTTAAACCAAGCTAAAAGGTTAGCGACAACTAAAACTGTGGCTATCCAGATGTTTGCGCCGTTAAGTAAAAAAGGTTCTAAGCGTCTCATATTTGTCTCGTCAAGATCACTATCTTATAAGAAGTTGCCAGCCAATGATCCCGACAGGTATAGTTGCTACTAGGCAGACTACGGCCCAGATCGCTACTGCCCTGTCGGAGAAAATAAAACTCACTTCGAGTTTTTCTGGCTTTATGAAAGCGGCGGATTGAAACTTTTTTTGACTGATGGCACGGCCTATCCATAATGTTGCTATCCCCAACCCAATGAGCAAGACCAAAATTGTTCCTGCTGCCAATAATCCCAACACATTGATCCCCCTCGGCAGTTCGTTGAAAAATTGCGCCCCGACGAGCATAATGAGTAAAAGGGAACTCAGGTTCCATAACAGGTGGATGCCTGTGGCCAAGCCAAAACGAGCAAACCAACGGGCCCCTGCATTTTTTTCACGCCGCAGAACGTCACGCCAACCTTGGGCTACCAATCCAGAACCAAGGGGATGAATGGCTGCTCCTATCCCTCTTATGAGCAAAATCCCGGCCCAAAAAGAAAACCCCAAGCCGGCATATACTATGTTCTCTAACATGGCGAATCCGGCGCCGGCCATCGCCCCCATCAGGAAAGCGCCTGAACTGGAGAGACGACCAATTACAGGCAGAGTCACTAGGGGCTTTGCTAATTCTTCAACCACCGGAGCGACAATCGTAATCTGGATAAAAATAAAAACAAACCCAGAAGTGGCAACGGCTCCAGTAATGTTCTTTCCCATCAGGGCCTGGGATAGAGTACCTATATTGTTGGCGATTGAATTGGCCAAATCAAAGACCAGGGTCAAAAGAGTAGCCGCGAACAGGGTTTCCAGCATAACGGCGAGGGCCATACTAACCGTCATGCCTCCGGCCAGGGCCACTATCCCTCGCCGCCAGGTTAGCTCTCCCGAACCCCGACCGGCAAACCAACTCATTGCCAATACTGGCGGCAGCGCCCCGGTAAGTAACAGAGTAGGTGGAAAGAACAGCCCGGCGGCAATACCATTTTCCACAATAAATAGACCTGTTGGGATACATATCAGAAAGATTCCCAGTAGCGTCCATACCGGGGGCAAGTGTAACGGTTTTGATACTCTTCTTTGCAGAGAACGCAGACCATGCCAAAATGTGGCCCCTCCGGCCCCAACCGTGATGACCATTACCGTGAAGCTGACCAATCCTACGGTAATGGCTTCACTATCGTCTGATAAAATCAAAAGCAAAGCAAGGCAAAAGAAACCAAAGAGCGCCGGTAAACCCGACAGGGCCAGCAATAAACCACCAATGGCCAAAACCTGTTTCAACCAGATTGGCATTTCTGTATTTGTTAAATTCATTGTTTACTCCCAAGTTTCCAGAATCTCTTGCCAGGCTTTTATATCTTCCAGTTTTCGTTCAATGAAAATTGCCATGATAACCAGCATTAGCCCAATTGCGCCAAAAACGATCCACTGGTTAATGGACCGCAAGGAGTTGATCAGTTGACCAACAGTAGCCAATACGACGCCGGCAATGCCGCCGTAGAGAAAACGACGCAAACGCCGGGCGCTACCCCACCAGACGGCTAACAAACCTTCCAGCCCTAAAGCCAAGGCATACCACCAACCAAATAATAATATTTGCCAAAAAAGCGAACCCATCATCAACAACATTGCCAGGTAGTCAAGCCACCGGCCAAGAACCCTATTTCCATTCTGCCATTCCAGGTAGCCGATACCTAGTAGATATAAACCGGCTGGCACGGCATACCATTGCACATTATCCCATTGTTGGATATAAAACACCCGCAATATCCAACCAATCAATAACATAGCGGTGGCCGCATAGCCCAGTCGTTGTTTATGGTGGATAAAAGCGGTGGCCAGGTAAAGTAACCCTAACAGGGCAAATACGCCCACAACCATTTGTACCGTGGCTATAGCCACCATATTCCGAAAGGATAAATCAAACATTACTCTGACAGTCCACCCTATGATTTTCAGGCCAAGTGCAATTGTCAAGATTAAGATGATCAAAGAGAATACCAGGCTAAACCGTTGTAATGATGATTCCCAGACTGTTACCCATGGCCGTAATTCTCGATTTTCTGTCAAATTACTGCGCAAAAGCGTCAAGCCATATCCCACCAGGCCGTATCCTAAAGCTAACCATGCGGCGGCTATCAAAAAACTTTCAATTGATTTATCCAAGATCAACAACCATTGTCCCAGGCTCACTACTCCCAGAACTAAACTAACGTACACTACGCCTCTTGATAACCAGAAAGAGGCCAACGTCGCCAATATGAATATATGCGTCAAACTGATCATCAGAGCTGCCCAACTTGCCTCTAAACCAAACAGCTGTCCAACCAAGATGTCAAGGAGTAATATTATGTAAAGTGGACGCGACCATCCTTGAAGTAGATATTGAGATGATAGGGGCGTTTTTTCTTGTCTATATCGCTCAATAAACAAGGCAACTAACGCCGTAACCAAGGTGATCGGCAAAAACCTGAGCCAAGTTTCGGCCAGAGTATGCGGCCAGTTCCACCAACCTAATTCGTCTAGCCAGTACACCGCAGCTAAGTGACCGGCCAGGGCCAGGGCAAATAGCCAACCTCGTAAGCGGAAGCGGTAGATGGCCCAGCCGAGTATTGGCATCAACAAAACAAAGTTCAATGCCCGTAGTCCGCTAACACTTGTAAAAATAGGGCTGACGATGGCCAGGCCAAAACCAAGTGTAGAAACGGGTAATCCCCACCAACCTAACATCCGGTTACCTAATGCTGCCGGCCAACGGCTTGCTTGACTCCATGGGAAATCTTGCCAACTGCCGAAATGCCTATCCAACCACCACCCTAACGTTAAAGCAATAACAGCACCAGGGAGTAAGGCCAACCCGTAGTAGTTGGACGATATCCCCAACTCTTTTATGCCGATAGCATAAGGCACAACGGCCAAGGCGCAAGCCGGAGTTAATAACAAGGCTTGGTGGAGCCAAAAGGCGCTTATCCCAAAAAGTAGTGCCGCACTGCCGTATCCCCATAACGCCCCTGTTTGATCCTGGCTGGAAGGCGGCAAACTCAAAGCAATGAGCGTAAAACCGGTGGTTAAGGGGGCTAGGCCGTATTCGGAAAGTTTGCCCCCACGTAACGCCCAGGCCAACATCAGGTAAATCGAGGCCAGGCCGATTAACCACCAGCCGTATCGGTTGCCGGGAACCCCGGCTCCGGCTAAAGCTGACAACAGAGACAAAGGCAAAATAACGGCGGCCAGATATACCCAAACCGGTTTTTTGAACAAATAAGCGGAGACCAACATCAATAGTGCATCGTATAACAGGGCCAGCGTCCGCAGCGATGAGATGTGACCGACCATTAAGGTCCCCACTATCATTGCCCCGTAACTAATCAAATATGGCGGCAAACCATACAGGGTGGCCAGGTCTGGTTTAGGGGCCGCCCGGTTAAGCCACTGCCCGGCAGCCAGGCCCAATAGCCCAAATACAAGCAGCATCAAGCCAAAATATTGATGTTGGGCTGCCGGCCAAAGCCAGGCTAACAGGTAAACACACCAAACAGGCATCAACCCCAAAGCGGGATACAAAAATATTGTGTGCCATCCAGAATACCTGGCCTCAATCTCTTTTAGACGGTGATGTTCCAATATCGCCATTAGGCCGTAAAACCCAACAGCCAGCCCAAACGTAAAACGACTCGTATCCGCATCGGCCAAACCCCACAACAGCGCAAAGGGCATAAGTACATGCGCTACCGATTTGAGAGGTCGAGTGTAAGCAACCGGAACCAACCGGCTTAAAACCAGGCCGGTTAAGTAGAGAAACCAGGCCAAACCTACCCAACTCAGAGCAAACCCAAACCCGGTTGGCCGGTAAACCGTAAACCAGCCCAAGTTGGTCAAAATTGTCCACGGAGCAAAAATCAGTATCGCCGCCAGCCATACAAAGCGGGCTTGCCGGAACAGTCGAGCCGATAACGCGTACAAACCCGTCAACAAGAGCAATCCAATAACGGCCCAGGTTTGTTGAGTGTATCCTCTTCCCAATAACCACAAGTTACGAACTATCGCTAACCCAATGGCGATGGCCGAGATAGCCCAACCGGCAACCAACAGGGGACGCCGGTACAAACGCCACGTTAATCGGATAAATGCTTGTTGACGATTCCTTATCCCTGGGCGTTGTCGAAGCCAATACAAGCCTCGTTCAACCAGCACAAAGGCGATGGCGAGCAAGGCTGCTTTGGCCGCAGCAGAACCGCGGCCGGTGCTATAGGTGATGGCGATAAAAGCGCCAGCCGCGGCGATCAACCAGGCCGCCACATGCCCCCATCGCTCTTTGTAAGTGCTCCAGGCATACAATCCGTAGATAAGGCCCAACAAAAACTGCGCCGCTGCTCCCCACAAACGCATTTCATCCGTCCAGGGAAGGTCAAAAAACAGCCGGTCCAAAGGACGAACATAGATTCGCCAGAGTAAAAAAAGGCTTAAAAGGTGACTGGTAATATAGAGAGGGGCCAAATATTGATGAGTAAATATGGCCGACCTTTTCTGTTCCCTCCTCAAGCTTACCAGAAAGTAGACGGCAATAAGCAGGGCCAGGGCAAAGGAAAGCGCGTCAAAAGAAACTTGCAGCCGGCTCAATAGCAGCAGGTAGCCCCCAGCCGTTACCAATCCGGCCGGAACCAACTCGCCCCGTTGTCTTCTGATGACGGCGTCGGTGAAATAGAGAAGACCGGCCGCAAGCAACGTAACGGCTAGCGTTAGACCATTGGGAACGATAATAAAAGCGACCACAGGCGCAGCCACGCTGACCGCCATCCCAACAAGCCACCAGGGGATACGGTATATTCTATCAACCCGTCCAAGCCAATAACTTGACATAACCATAACCCAGGCTAAAGTTGTTAGAGCTAACGGCAGGCTAAAATCTATGGGCCGGCGATTGGCAAATAGTACCCATAGCCAGACGGGCAGGGAGAGAACCGTAAACCAGTGAAAAACCGTTTTACCTGCAGAGGTTTTAGCCGCAAAACCGGGTTGTCTGGTGTGGGCCAGGCGCGATGCCCACATAGATAATCCTAGCCAATTACCCAAGGCATAGGCCAACAAGTGACCGTCGTAAGGGAAAAGAGGCGGGAGTATGGCCAGAGCCGAAATTGTGTAGCCGGAAACCACCAGGGGCAGAGCGTAATTGGGCAAAGGAGTTGGAAACCGGCTGCCCAAACTAAGGGCTACCAAGATATGCGCAATCGCCAACGACGCCCAACCAACGCTTAATTGCGCCCAGGATAGTTCCAATTCAGTCATAACAAAGGTAATCGCCAACAAAGAGAATACTGACGCCAGGTAAAGGTACGTGGGGCGCTGCCAAAGCAAGCTGGTTAAAACAGCAGCGCCGGTTAAAACGGCATAAGTACTGGCCGCGGCGGTGCCATTGGAAACCTCAACCATTACCGGCCACAGAGCCGCCACAACCAGTAAAACTACACCTCCCCAATTGGCTACGCGCCCATGACTATGAACGACGGGATCATCCTCGTCGGCCAGCAGTCTATAACCCGCAATAAAATAAAGTGGAACTAAAAGCGCCAGGCCAAAAGCATGCCAGGCAGGGCTGATCCCGGCCAGGTTAAAAACGGCCGCCTGGGTTAAAAAAGTGGACCCCGGCAGAGCAATCGCGGCCAGCACGCCCAAGCTGCGGCTACGGTAGTAGAAAGCTCCCCAACCAAAAATAAAGCAGCCGCACCACCAGCTAACGGTCAGAGCGTAGTGCAGCGGATCATACGTATCTCGGCCCAGGAAACGCCAGCCAAAGGCAAGGGGCATGATGACGCTAACAGTTAGCAACGACAGGTAGCGGAAAGAATCGGTGAGAAAACGCAGCTTTTCCTTGCCATACCGGTTCAATACCGCCGCCCCGGTGGTCAGGCCGAGAGCCACTATAGACAAACCCGCAATACGCCAATCTGTTGATAAACCAAAGGCCTGGTGGCCCATTTGGATCAGAGCCAAGGCAACACTACCGGCAGCCACGCCGATCAGATAACCAAAAAACCGGCTCCGAATGATAAAGGCGGCAACACTGTAGGCGATCAAACAAAATACAGATGTAACAAACCAAAAGAAAGGCCATAAGTCAGGTGGAATATGAAAGTTGACGTAAACAGTGTAAAAATCTATTGGAATGAGCAGAGCGGCGATGGCGCTGAGGGCTATCCCGGAGCGATAAAGGGAGGTTTTGGCCCGCACATACCAACCCAGTCCAAAAAAAATAATGGTAAAAATTGTTGGGATGGCGACCCGCATCGGGGCGGAGAAATCCTTCCACCCCCAGATCACAAAAGAAATTGCCGCCGCAAACAGCAAAAATATGCCCAAAAAGAGCAGGGCCTGCAAGGTCCGTTCGGAAAGCAGGGTTTGCCACAGCCGTTCGCTCAGGGGAACGGCGGGTCGGGTGGGACTAGGCTGCTGAGGCGGCGAGACAGCCGGTAGAGATGATGCCGATGGGCCTGGCGATGCAGGGCCGGAAACACTTTCCGCTTGTTGAGTTGCGTCAACTTCAGCGCTACTTGTTGCCTCAACCTGCTCTGCCGCAACTTCGCCGGGTGAGCGGAGACCAAGTTTAGTCTCAAGTTCATCTTTTTCTGCCAGCAGGGGTGCCCGTACTTTGGCTTCAGCTTCAGTATTGATGAAGCATTGATTCTGGCTTAAATAATTGACTGCTTCCAGAAGAAACTGGGTCACATCCAAACGGTCGGCGTTGGTTTGGGGATAAGTTGGCCGGGGATGACCGGCCAATTGTTCTAGTAGTTCTTCTCTTTGCTGGCTGGCCTGGCGAACCATTTTCTGGGTTGCCCCGGATTTAAAGAAGTTGGCTGCCGACCATTCTGCCATTTTTTGCAGCAAAGCTTCCCGCTGGAATAGCTCAGGCCAAGCCTCTTGGGCTTCCTCTTCAGTGAAGGGAGGCAGACGCAACCCCAGTTTTACTTCTAAGTTGCGCTGCCGGGCCAGATACTCCCGCTGAATGATTTCCTGGTCCTGAAACCTGATGCCAAGCGTTCGCCAACGATTGCTCTCACCCAGCATCCATTTGACGTGCGCCAACTCCTCAACAAAGCCCTCGTCTCCTGCAAATTGGCAATTGGGGCAAGGTTTAGAAGGTGTATAAGTTGGATCGTCGCATTTTGGACAACGCATATCAGCTCACCCCTTTACAAACAAACTTGAGTATGGTTTTATCTTCTCAACATATTAAGGCCATCCGGGTGGTTACTCTGAAGAGCCACGCAATGTCATGATCCTCCCCCCGGCATGTCGAGAAGATAAGGATGGTTCCTAACCAGTATACCAGCAGATGCAAAAAACGTCACCTATCAAAAGTTGGGTTTAAACGTACGCCTTCCGGCAAAATATAGAGGTTGGAAAGCCTGATCTTAATTGCCTAAACACCGTCAGTTACTACACCTAACCACTCCCAGGTTTCTTTTTTAAGTGAATCTTTTTAAGTGGCAACTCACTGAAATGCTCTTGTTTAGTTATCGGCGTTTCCCTAACTTGATTTTGATGATTTCTCTCAAGGGAGGGTCGCCCAAATCACCGGAAAGCATGGCGTCGAGAACGTGATTGGGGATTTTTTTCTTTTTTTGAATGGTATACCTTTGGCGCAGGAGGCGAGGTAGGGTGATAAAAAAGAAACCCATTCCGGCTAAAGAGGAGAAGGGTTTTTTGTAAACCAGAAAATAATAGAATTGGCCGTATAGTAACGTATGGATGTGTTTAAGCAGTAACTGCCAGGGAATATTTTTTATTAGTAGAGCTAACCGGTTTCGAGTGGACAGGTAAACGTACCTGGCGCGGGGAATTCTAGCTCCACTCCATTGATGGAGTATCTTGGCTTGGGGGACATACAGATACCGATACCCAAACAATCTTCCTCGCAACCCCAGGTCTACATCTTCTAGGTAACTGATAAAACCCTCGTCAAAATACCCAACGTCTTCTAAAAAAACACGACGGAATAGACTGGCCCCGCCGGAAATAGAAAAGACCTCTTCTATTCGGGTATAATGCTTGGCCGGTTCACCTTGCCCGCGTTTTCGGGCCGACCCGTACCAGCTTAACGTATTGCCGGCGTCGTCAATTAGGTCAGGATTATCCAGAGAGAGCATTTTTGAGGCCACGGCGCCTACGTCAGCAGGGCTTTGTTCCATGATCCGCACCAAACTCCCCAGCCAGTCCGAATGCGGGATAGTGTCAACGTTTAACAGCGCTACATACTCTGTGCCCGCTTGCCGGATGCCTGTATTCACTGCCGGCGCAAACCCTCGATTTTCGCCAAAAGCCAGAATTTCAACTTCAGGGTAATGCTCCTGCACAAAGTTCACCGAATTATCGGTGGAGCCGTTGTCTACCAAAACCGTTTGAAAATTTTGATAAATTTGTTCTCTCAAGCCGTTCAGGCATCCTGCCAGCCAGCGTTGCGTATTCCAATTGGGAATGATAACGGTCACGTTGGGCTTGTTTGTTGACTTTTTTGGCCCCATCTTAACTCGTTTCTCCCAGCACGCTCTCATAGACTTTCTGAAAAGAGGCAATTACCGTTTGCCGTGAGAAGTCATTTGGCCCAACCTGCCGGGCTGACTTTTGCAGGTCATCGTACTCATGGATCAAACTTTTGACAGCCGTAATGATATTGGCCGGCGTAACCGCTTCAACTATTTTGCCGCAATTGGCCCGTTCTACGTAGTCTGACATTGGAATTGAACGACTGACAATAACCGGTTTTCCGGCAACCAGCGACTCCATCAACGAATGAGGGAAAGAGCGGATAATTGCCGGATCGGTAACCAGCGTGATGCCGGCGTGGACTCCGGCCAGCACCTGGTTCACGTCTACTTTCTTATTTATCACCTCTACCTGCTTTTCCAGTTTCATCCGGCGTATCCGGCGTTCCATTTCTTCAAGCAGAACCCCGCGCCATAAACACACCAGGCGCAGGTTGGGCATTTTTTGAGCAGCCAGTAACAAGGCGTCAAAACCCTTTGTCTGAAACTGCCGGCGTGTCCAGGGGGCCGAACCAACCATCAATTTTATCTCCGGCTGTAACGGCAAAGGAGAATGGGTGAAAGAAGCGGTCTCAATGCCGGGCCGGACCAGATGACAATTTTTTAGCCCCCAGGTTTTGAGCCGGTTCAGGCTGCGTTCATCCGATACGGTCACTGCCGCCAAAGCGTTGAAAAAAGCAATATTGGGCCGTTTGTGGCCCACGCCGCTGCTGATTGAATATATGACTGGTTGTTGCAGCCAACGCAGAAGGGGAAAGGCAAATGGGTCGGCATTGTAGAGGTGATGCACCTGGAAGTTTACTTCGTTGGCCCGGATATGTTTTAGGTGGTGAAAACCAAACAGCAGCCGGGGTAGATAAATGGGGGAATGTAGATTGGGATTCAAATAAACCAATGCTCCCCCAAAATGCTCTTTTAACCAAGCAAGTTCTTGCAGGCTGGCTTCTGTGCCGGGCAGTTTGGGCGGCAGGTTAGTGAGGTGATACAGAATCTTCATCATCCCCACCTTCTAAGCCTGGGAACCCAAGTTCCCAACTTTATCCGGGTTAACGCCGCAGGCAGACAACACATATTCATTACGCCCGCCAAATTGTCCCTGCAAACCATCCTCTAGCCCCAGCCGAACCGCGCGGGCACTAGCGGTTTGGCCCCTCAGCCGTAACTTCAAAGCTAAAATGAGGCTGTAAAATGTCCAGAATCCATAGAACAGAATTTTGGAGTAGTGATAAAACTTTCGGATAAAAAGAAAACGATTGCGGATGATATAGTAAACGTAGAGGGTATCCCGCAAGGGTGACTGGCCTATTGCATGAAAGGCTCGGGCGTGGGTATCCACTGCACTCAAATAGCCGTATTGCCTGGCGCGGTAACATAGATCCGGCATTTCGCCGTTAAAAAAATAAGCTTCGTCTAAAAGACCAACTGTATGGAAAGCCTCACTCCGACCCAGCAAAACTGTGCCCGGAACGTAGTCTACAATTTGAACCGGCTTATCCCCGGTTACTTTAGGAATGTGAGACTTAAGATGACGCACCATGTTTTGCCCGCCTGCCGTTAACAGCCTATCCCGCTGTTCAGCGTCAAAGAGTAAGGGGCCAATAAATCCAATTTGAGGGTTGTCTTGTAAGGTTTTAAGTAATTGAATTACATCTTTCTCTGCCACAGAGGCATCATTGTTCAGCAATAAAACAGGAGCCTGGCTGTTGGCCAGGGCTTTGGTCAGTCCCCGGTTGTTGCCCCCGGCATAGCCCAAATTGGTGGGATTGCGAATAAGACGAATTTGAGGACACGCGCGAGCAATGGTCTCGGCGCTGCCGTCGTTAGAGGCATTGTCCACTACCCAAATGGTTGGTTGTAGATGCTTCCAAGAAATCAGGCGCTGGATACAACAAATGGTATCAGTGGCCGCGCGCCAATTCAGGATAATGATAGATAAGTCCATTTTAAACATATCCTGGCCAGGTTTGACTGGGGCGACATTCTAACATAGTATAAAGGCGCGGTCAAAATGATCTGAATTAACGTCAGGATAATGAAATGCAACCAGAAATACCGGCCAGCGAGTCAACCGAAAAAAATCCAATTTACCAGGTGGCCCTGGTTATTACCAATTGGAATGGACGGCATTACCTGGAAGCCTGTCTGGGTTCGATTTTTACTCAGGAAATCCGGGATTTTGTGGTGTTTGTGGTAGACAATGCTTCAACCGATGATTCGGTTGAGTGGGTCCAAACTCACTATCCCCAGGTCCGGCTCATTCAAAACGAGGCGAACCTGGGACTTTGTGTTTCTAACAACCGGGGGATTCTGGCAACCAAAGCCGAATTTGTGGCAATTTTGAATAATGATACGGAATTCGAGCCGGACTGGTTAGCCCGGTTAGTGCAAGCGATCCGGGCTGATCCGCAGATTGGCATGTGCGCCTGCAAGATGTTGCTCACCGACCGGCGGGATATGATCGAGTCCGCCGGCATTGTGGTTGACAAGGCCGGCATTGCCTGGGGCCTGGAAAGCGGCCGGCCCGACCGGCTGGCGGAACCGATTACGCCTGTTTTTGGCGCCTGTGGCGGGGCAGCCCTATACCGGCGTTCAATGCTCCTTGAAATTGGCCTTTTTGATGAGGATTTTTTTGTGTATTTAGAAGATGCTGACGTGGCCTGGCGGGGTCAATGGGCGGGCTGGAAATGTGTCTATGTGCCCCAGGCCATTGCCTATCACGCCCATTCGGCCACCATAAAAGAAGGCTCTCCTTTTAAAACTCGTTTGTTGGGCCGGAACAAAATTTGGCTGATTTGCAAAAATTATCCTCTTCCGCACCTTATTTGGTACAGCCCTTTAATTTTGCTCTATGAGTTGATGTCCATTGGTTATAATGTGGCAAGCGGACGGGGTTTTTATGCGCTCAAAGGGCGGCTGGAAGCCATGCGCCAATTGCCCCGCATGCTCATCAAACGACGCCGGATTGTGCGAAGAATATCGGCCCGGGAGATGATGTCAAAGTTGCATCCTCTGGGCAATCCTTTTGCTCTTTTACGCAGTCATCTGGATATGTTTCGGGCCGCTAAAAGTGGTCAATACAATGTTGAGGCCGGTTCCCAAGAAAAGTAAGGGTTTAACCCTTTGATGAAGTCTTTCCAAAAACTTCATCTAAACTAAACAACAATTCATCCGTTTCGGCCATCAACGACCACCCGGCGTCCTCGGTGATTGGGCCGTAACGCCCCACTTCGCTCTCCGCAAGACAATGTTGGATTCGTTCAACGAGCCTTTCGTCAAGGCCGCCTTCCCGCAGGTAACGCGCCAATTTGGTCCGGGTCAGTCCGATCACCGGAGTTTTTAGCGCCGTTTCCAGATACGTATTGAGAGCCTGGTTAACAGCCTTATAATTGTCGTCATCTTTTTTCATGGCTGCGGCCAGCAGGGGATGTATTGTTTGGCTCGGTTGTTGCAGGGGCGGGTCAACCTCCGTTCTGTCCATAGACGTCCACCGCCGTTGTTGCCACAACCACAGGCCGCCGGCTCCGGCCACCGCCGCGATAGGGATCATGCTGCAAACCCCTACCAATAGAACAAAAATAGCGGGCAATATTAAGCTTCGTCTGATATCCAGTAAACCCAAAGAAATTGGATTTACCTGATCGTCAACGATCGCCAGGGATTGATCAGGGTTAACCGTCATTCCCACTGGAGTAGCTGTAGGCAAAGCGGCAATGGTCGTTGGCGTAACCGGCGTGGGCGTGGGTTCAGCAGTAACCTTAACCGGAAGAGGTTCGGTGACAATGGTACGATAGTCGGCGGCAATAGGGTCAAAATAAACCAGAGTGATTGACGGTATCAAAGTATCGCCTATTTCATCAGGTACAACCAACCGTTCAAAAACATGAGTGCCTCTTATCAAACCTTCTCCCTGGGTATCGGCTGTCAGGCTGGAGAACGTGTCGTAAACTCGCCAGTTGTTTAGCTCCGGCCAGGTGGGTTCGGGCAGAGAATGAATGTTTCCCGCGCCACTAACCGACACGTAAAGCGAGGCCGGTTGATGAATAGGGATGGTTGGCGAATTGAACCAGGCTTGAATTTCAAATTGGCCAACCGCCCCGTTAAAGCCAAGTGGGGCATCATCTGGCAGAGATTTGACTTCCACTGCGATGGGATCAGTATAAAATTCAACCGGCGCTTCGTGGAAATTACCCAGCAGCACCAATCGTGCAGGCCGAATGATGGTTTTGCCCGAATTTTTCGGAAAGAGCGCCGTCCGAATTTCGGTGACCAAATAGGTTCGCCCGGCAATATTGAAATTGTACTGGCGCACGGGCAGGCCCATTGTTTCAAAGCCGGTGAAACGCGGCCCTTCATATTGCGGCTCCTGATAAAGCTGAATCGCCTGGTAAAATCGAAAGGTATGGATAATTTGTTGACTAACATAAGGCCTTGGCAGATCTACCAGCGATTCCACAAAAAAATCCTGCCCTTCCAGATTCTGCGGAGGGATGATGTTATCCGGCTGGGCTTCGTTACCGAGGGACGGGGCCGGTGCGGCGCCCTGAGTGACATTGATTGAAATGGGCGGCGTTTTGAACACCTGCTCATCAATTTTGACCGCCACCGGAGGAATAGTCAGCAGGCCGGTGCGACGGGGTTGCAGCCGATAAACATAGGTGACTTCCGTATGGATTTGGTTATTGACGATGCTCACCTCGGTAGAAATATCCAGGTCTATCACGGTCAACCCCTCCAAGCGCGGCAAAAGGGGGCGTGGCTGCTGGGCCGAGTCGTCAACCACCACTACTGTCAAAATAACCAGTTCATCTGTTAGCAGATTGGTTTTATTGACGCCGGCAGTGATGGGTGACTCCTGGCCGTGGGCGTTTTGCGGCGGCAGGAGTAGAAAAATTGAAGTAACAACCAGCCCAAGCATGAGGCGCATAAAGAAAAAATTGGCTGTAGCAGGGGTGATAGAACGCAATATGGATTGAGCATTTGAGAGGGGATGGTGCAAGGCAACCTCCCGGCCAGGGTTTGCTTCAGAGCGGTACAGGGGTATTGTAGCTGAGGCCGAGTTTTTTTCAAACTCAGCCTATTCTACGCCAATTCGATGAATGGACCACCACCAGTAATCATCGCTGCCGGTTTGTTCAATACGGATGAAGCGGGCCGACCGGGCCGGGAAGGATAGATTCAGGGAGCCGGTGTTGTGGGCGTTGCGGGCAAGTTCAACCCAATTGCGCTGGTCTTCGGATACGGAAACAACATAACCGCGGGGATAGTCTTGGGGAGAATTGCTGCTGTCCACTACTAAATGGGTCAAGGTGCGTTTTGTATTAAAATCTATCTCAAACCACTGGCCCGGCCGTTGGGGCGTGCGGGTACTCCAACGCGTTTGGGCGTTGCCGTCCAGGGCTTGTAAAACATTATCTACCCCACTCGCAACATTGTTATGACTGGCCCGGCCGGTCACCCGGATTTCTTTTGAAATTTTGATTTGATGGATAGACCACCACCAGCGATCAGAACTACCGGTCTGCTCGATGCGGATGAAGCGAGTTGTGCGTGGCGTAAACACAACATTTACCGGTTTATCATTATTTGGATTCTCGGCAATCGTTTCCCAATTTTGTCCATTGGGTGATATTTTTACAATATAACCACGGGGATAATCCATAGGTGAATTGGCATTGTCGAGTTGGATTTGGGCAATCGTTTGGGGTTGTCCCAGGTCCAGTTGAAACCACATTCCCGGCTGCTGTGGATGAACCGTACTCCAGCGAGTGTAAGGGTTATTATCAAGCGCCTGGTTAAGATTTTCGTAGCCCTGCTGCACATTGTTATGGCTGGCCGCAGCCTTTACCGGACCGATAGGCGGCGGCGGCTCAACAGGTTTCGGCAAAACCGCAACCGGTATATCCAGAGTGGGCACCCCTTGCCAGGCAAACCAGGTAATAAATTCCTCAACCATGTCCCACTTAAGTAAGTAATCGCCGGGCACTTGCGGAGATTCAAGGATAATGTTGATTATGGCACTGTGTTCCGGTTCCACGTCAAAAGGAAGCCGGGCGCGATTTTGGGTCCAGAGGCTCACCGGCAGTTGATTGCCCGTTGTGGTGTACCAATGGTAACTCAACCGCACCATATTGGTCCCTGCTTCAGGCCATATTTTCCGGCTGGTATTGCGAACAGCCATCTGTACCGCCACCTGGCTTCCCACGGTCATCTTGTCCGGCGTATTATGGCTAACGTAATCAACGGCGTAGAGGGGACGATCATCTGGCGCGGGCCTGAGGGGGCGGGGTATCTGACCAACCTGCCAGGAAACGGGGTAAGGCTGGCCCGTATTAGGGTCCCACCATTGAATAGCATGAAACTGGGCATCTGGCGAGGAGATAATAAAGGAAGAGGCCGAAGCAACATAATCATATTTAGCCACTTCTTGATAATATTTAACATAATTTTCGGCGCGGTGCCACGGGTGGATTTGGGGGCCGCCGTTAAATTCGGTGATGTGGATAGTTTTGTCGGGAAAACGTTGGTGGTATTGCGTGAAGCGCAGGCCAAAACCGGGGTGGATCACGCCATGCTCATCGAACCAATAACAATGAACTCCCAACCAATCGGCTGCCTCAATGGCCGGGCGGCAGGCTTCCAGCCAGTCAAAATCAAGGTAAGGATCGTCGGGGAGCATAGTTGGCGAGAGGGCCGGAAACCCAAACTTGGCCCAGGGATGTCGGGCTTTAAGCAGAGAGAGAGTTTCCAGAAACCAGTTATTGAATTCTTTGGCATGATCTGGCGTCGGTCCCCACCCTTCTTGGGGATGGTTGGGTTCGTTGAGCACTTCAAAAATGTTTGTGTAGAGACGGAACGACTCGATGGAATTAGCATGCTTTTTGACAAACTCGTCCGGTAGGCCGGGTTTTTGTCCCTGCTCGTAAAGCCTTATGATGAATTGGATGGAAGGCCGTTCAGAGCGGAGACGATGGAGCACGTTCAACTTGGTATACTCCATCAATTTCACCATTTCTATTTTTGCTTCCCGGATTACCTGGTAATCATTTTCGGTAAATTGACCATTCCAAAAATCGTTGCGTCCATTGATGCCAACCAGCATAAGCCCTCTCTTAATATAACAGACATGATTATGTAATGTTATTTTATAACATCTTTAAAATTGAGACAAGGCGGCCTAAAAAATTTGGGTGTGACTAAAATGAGTAGAAAAGCGCCGCAGGCCGGGGGGCTTGGGGGGCAGTTCCCCCAATTTCCTTCTCCTCCAACTCACTTTGGTCACACCCAAAAAATTTTAACGATTCCTGCTCAAGATTCACAACAAATCGCTTTTTGTTGCAATAATATGCCATCTGTGGTATTTTACCAGTATGGAATTTGAAAGGCTGTTGCAAATAGTTGGCAATGAACCTGTTTTTGAAACCGGCTTGTTGCTGGCTGGTGAGGTGAATCCAACGCATATTCGCCGGCAGTTATCGCGTTGGACCAAGGCCGGGCGCATCTACCAGTTGCGACGGGGTTTATACGCCCTGGCTCCCCCCTTTCAAAAAATCAAACCCCATCCATACCTTGTCGCCAATCGAATGGTGCGGGGGTCTTATGTTAGTTTACAAACGGCCCTGGCGCATTACAACCTTATCCCCGAATACGTGCCGGTAGTAATCAGTGTAACCACAAGGCGGCCCATGCGTTGGGACACGCCCCTGGGGAGTTTCGAGTTTCGACATATAAAAACTGATTTGTTATATAGTTACCGGGCATTAGAAGTAGGTGAAGGTCAACAAGCTTTTGTCGCAACCCCAGAAAAAGCTATCCTGGATTTGGTCTATTTCCAGCCAGGCGGCGACTCACGGCATTACCTGCGCGAGTTGCGTCTCCAACACCTGGACCAGTTAAACCTGGAAGAATTGCGGCGTCAGGCCCGGTTGGCCAACAGCGCCAAATTGCGCCGGGCAGCAACAACCCTGGCCGATTTGGCCCGGACCGAGATGCAGGAGTATGAAACGCTTTAACCGTTGTTTGCGATGAAAGATTACCTGATTGACCGTTTGCGCGCTCTCCCCAGCCCCGTTCACGGGCGTAACGTGACCCGCGAATATTTGCAGGCCCGTATTCTTGGCTGCCTCCAGAGAATCGGGGCGATGGTTCCCCTGGCCTTTCACGGAGGTACTGCCTTACGTTTTCTGTATGCTACCCCGCGTTATTCGGAAGATCTCGATTTTACGCTTGAACACGCTGGAGCGTCATATAACTTTCGGGCTTACTTGCAAGCTATTCGAGCCGAACTGTCGGCAGAAAGTTATCCGGTGGATCTAAAAGTTAACGATCAGAAGGTTGTGCATAGCGCCTTTGTTCGCTTTAAGGGGTTGTTGTACGAGTTGGGCCTTTCGCCTCACCGGGATGAAGTGCTTTCTATCAAACTTGAGGTGGACACCAATCCCCCGGCCGGGGCTATTTTAGCCACCAGCGTCATTCGTCGCCATGTTACCCTGCAATTGCAGCATCACGATCCGGCTTCGTTGCTGGCCGGTAAATTGCACGCTGTCCTCCAGCGCTCTTACACCAAAGGGCGCGATATTTACGATCTGTTGTGGTACCTCAGCGATCCCACCTGGCCTGACCCTAACCTGATTTTGCTCAACCACGCTTTGCAACAGACAGGCTGGACCGGGAACAAACTTACCCCCAAAAACTGGCGACAGGTAGTACGGCAGCAAGTGCAAACTCTGCCCTGGGACTATATTGTCGCCGATGTCCGCTCCTTTTTAGAAGCCGAAAGCGATATTCGTCTATTAACGCGAGAAAATGTGCTCCGGTTGCTTGAATAATCATCTTTTGTGGTAATGTGGGGCAATATCCGGTAAAGAATTCGTTTTTATTGTTCTATACCCTGATTTGCCGCAAAATGGGCCATATTTTAAGGTTGTATTCCCTAAATTGCCAATTCTCTTTAGTCAAACTTATGAAACGTCACTCGCCAGGAGTAGTGGCCCCGACAAATGCCGTTATGTTGTTGGTCCAATCTACACTGCTCCACATTACCGCCGCAATAGCCGTTGGCGGCCAGCACTTCGGCGGGAATTAATTCGTCGTGGGCCGTAAAATTAAAACTCTCTTCGCTGGTGTAGGGCGTGCCGTCCATATTGCGTTTGACAATGAGAGTCATGCTGTTCATCCACAGCGTAATCTCCGTTTGGCCCGGACCATGGCTACCGGAACCAACCTCAACATTGTTATAAGTGTCCCCAACCACTACTCCATCCATCGGTTTGCCCGGGGGCAGCCCTTCCAGCACGGTAATATAAATGCTATGATTGCCCACGCAGCCGCCATTCTCCCAAATAGGCACCATCGCCTGATAGGTGACGCAAAAATCTTTGCCGCAGCGCAATTGCTCCGCCAGTTCTTCAGCGGTCAAAGATTCGTCATTTTCATCGCCGCCTTCGTTTTGGGCCTCGGTATTTGAGTTGGGGGTTGGAACCGGCGGGAGAGGTGCTTCCACTAGGGGAATGGCTTCCCTGTTCCCGGCAAATGCCACCAGCTCACCGTATATCCAACCTGCTGTATCTGTTCCCGTCTCCAGACCGATCTGCCACCAACTGGTATCGTCATTGCGTCCCGTCACCGCAACACTTTGGCCTGGCTCGCACTGGCCAACCACCGGGTAGTCGGTGCCAGGCCCGCTGCGCACATTGACGGCTGTTTTTAAGGATTCGTTTACCGTCACTACCGGGAGGGGAGTTGAAGTAACGCTAGGTGTGGCGGTGATGGTTGGCACACGGGTGTTGGTTGCGGTTGGTTCCGGCGACGGCGTAGGCGTAAAAGTTGGCCCCGGCGTTGGGGTAGCCGGTTCCGGGCTTGGCCGTTGCGTAGGGGCAGCGGTGGCCGTTTCCGTTGTTGGTGACAGCGAGACTCCTGCCGATGTTTCCGCGTCGCAGGCTGTCAGATTTAGTATGATTAAGCCAAAGAGAATTAACTTTTGAGATAGGGCCATTTGGTTTCTCTCCTGTTGCTCGATGTCCAACTCTACCCATTTGAAAATTATATGCGCCTTGCCCAAAGCGTCAAAGTGACCAAGTTGTGCTATAATGCGTTACCATGAACTACTTTGAGTCTGGCAGAACAAAAGTAAGCCATGGCCGACGAAGGCCGATCACCACTTATTTTATTTACAAGTATGGTCTTGTTCTCATTTTTATTGTTTTCACGTTTCTGGTTTTATTGAATGATTTTACCGTACCCTTTTTTGAGAAACCGGATGAACTGAAACATTTTGCCGTGATTCAATTTATCCAGTCTCAGGGGACCTTGCCGATTGTGAGAGAAGGTGTTTATCGGCCCTGGGACCAGGAAGGAACTCAGCCTCCCTTATACCACATTTTGGCCGCTGTTGGAGTTTCCTGGCTAGATTTGAGCGCTTTTCAGGAACCGCCCCGCAATCCTCATTATGTTGATGAGCGCTCTTTTGTTTGGTTTGAGCAAGGCAATAACAATCTTTATTTACACAACGCAGGCGAAGCATGGAGCCTGTCGCCTATTTTTGTGGCCGCCCGTCTGGCCCGTTGGCTATCGCTGCTGGCCGGACTGGGAACAATAGGCCTTACCTATTTTTTGGCCCGGATTATTTTTGAAAATGGCGCAAATACACTTTCTCCCGGGCAAATTGGTGAATCGGAAAATCAGCAATTAACCAGGCGGGATTGGCGACCTTTACTGGCTGCCGCTTCAATAGCCTTTATCCCTCAATTTCTGCACGTTAGTTCCGCCATTACTAACGACAGCTTGAGTGTCACCCTGGCTGCTGCTGCCTTGACGCTTATGGCCTTGATCTTGACCAACGGCGGTTCAACGCGGTATGCCGGCTATCTGGGGCTGGTGTTGGGCCTGGGGGCCATCAGCAAGTTAAGCTTGCTGTATCTGCTGCCCTTGGCCGGCTTGGTTTTGTTGGGCGACCTGTTCCGCCATCGTTCCTGGCGGCGATTTTGGGGGCAAGGTTTGATAATTGGCGGATTGGTATTGCTTTTAGCGGGTTGGTGGTACTGGCGCAACTGGCAGCTTTATGAAGACGTAACCGCCCTTAAGCCGCATTTGTTATATCGGGGTGGGGCGCTTGACCCTCGTCCTCCCCTGGCTCAAATCTGGCAAACCGAAATGGCCGGTTTAGAGATATCTTTTTGGGCTGCCTTTGGGGCGGGACAAATTTTGCTTGAGCCGTGGCTTTACCGGATTCTAGGATGGATCAAGTATCTTGTTTTGGGCGGGGTAGTGATTGGGTTTTGTCTGGCTGTTAAGGGCCAAATGGCAAATGTTAAGTATCAGATGCCAGGTGTCTCTCGGCTTGTGGGTCACGCCAAACCAGGCCCATCTGGAGGCGGCGTATCGGCCAACCGTTATGGTCTCGTTTCCGGTAAGCAATTAATGATTCTGGCTCTCCTAATGCTGTGGTGTTTAATTATTTTTCTGGCCCTGTTACGTTGGATGCAGATTACGCCGGCTTCGTGGGGACGTTTACTCTATCCGGCTTTGCCGGCGGTGGGAGTGTTGGCCATCTGGGGCTTAACCCAGTACGGCCTGCTGGTTTTGTTATGGGGTACGCAAAACCGTAGCCATTGGATGGCCATTGGAAATACTTTGTTTTTTCTTTTGCCGTTTGGCTTGATTGTGGGGTTGTTCGCTCTGTCCGTTGTTAGTCCTTTCCGTTACATCCGGGCGACTTACGCTAAAACGCCATTGATTTCCGAAGTTGAAGTACCTCCAGAGATAGATCGTCTTGACTTGATTTACGACAATGCGATCCGTTTGATCGGCTACAATGTCGAAAAAACATCAGTTCATCCCGGCGAGTGGCTGCCGGTCACGCTTTATTGGCAGGCCATTCATCCCCTCGACAAAAACTACAGCGTTTTTGTGCATGTGTTGGGGCGCGATAACAAGGTTGTCGGTCAGGTCAATACCTATCCTGACCACGGCAACTGGCCGACCTCGCTTTTGATCCCAAACCAGGTTCTTAGAGATACGTACTATGTGCCAGTATCGGCAGAAGCCGAAGCCCCGGCGGTTCTTCGATTGGCGTTGGGTATTTTTGAGTTTGAAGATTCCCGGCGAGCCGCTAAGTTGGCCGTTAATTCCGGCGGGGAAGTGGTTGAACCCATTGTGGGGGCCATTCCCTTGCTGCCTCGTCAATGGCCTCAACTTACGCCGTCTCGACTAAAGGAAGTCAATTTTGCCGGACAAATCAAGTTAGTGGGCTATGATTGGTCTGCCAACGCAGCGCTCAAACCGGACGATGTCGCATCGCTTACGCTTTATTGGGAAACCTTGAGCTGGCCCGGCCAAAACTTGAATCTTTTCATTCACTTGGTTGACGCCTTCGGTGCGCAAGTGGCCGGATTCGATGGCCCTCCCCCTTTCCCCACGGTGTTTTGGCAGCCCGGCTATACCATTATCGACTCTCGCCCGTTAGCCTTGCCCGCTGATTTGCCTGCCGGTGATTATAAATTGATCATCGGTTGGTATAACCTGGACAATTTTTCTCGCCTACCTCTTGAAAACGGAGGGGATGCGTTTACCTTGTTAACAGTTTCCGTGGAAAACGGGAAATGAAATCATAAGCATTGGTGAAGCGTCGTTTGCTCGTCAGATTTGGGTCTAAAATATTTTCATTGACTATGTTATAGTGCCAGATATTTGAATCCCGGTAGGCCAAAAAATGGCGGATGATCAACCTCAAGATGCGGTCGGCAACCTAGCGCTCTGTGATTCCTGTAACCGGGCTTTGGTCAAGCCCGGGCAAAAATATCGGTGGCGGCGGAAACTATCGGCGCAAAACAAATGGATGTTGACGGTTGCCTGTCTGCTTGCTTTAAGTGTTTTGGTTATCGTGTCTGGAGTTGATTCTTTTACCCCAACCAGAATTGCCGGGCAAAAAAGTGTGGTTGCCGATCTGGCGCCAGAAATAACAGTAGACGTTGAAATAACTTACGAGAAAATGTTCCAGGAGATTGCGCCCCAATATGGCTTGGATTGGAAGTTGTTGGCCCGCCAGGCCCATCGAGAAAGTCGCTTCGACCCTTTGGCCGTGGGCAAGGCTAATGAAGCAGGTTTGATGCAAATTATCCCTTCTACCTGGAACGAGTGGGCCCCAAAGCTAGGCGTGGCCGACCCTTACGACCCTTATAGCAACGTGTTGGTGGCCGCCGCTTACCTGGCTTATTTGAGAGAATATTTTGCCAAAATGGGGTATCCCGAAGAACGTTGGATGCTGGTGGCTTATAATTGGGGGCCGCACAATCTAGGCCAATTGCTTGAAAGTGGAGGAGAGTGGGAGCAAATACCGGAGAAGCAACGCCGATACGTTCTGGATATTTTAAATTCGGCGTCAGATACACCGCCCGGTTGGGAAAAAATCCGGGATAGGCCGGTTGCCAGAATCACTCCTTGAAGTTTATAATTCTCCAGGTTGGGCAGACTTCATTACGTCTAACCTGAACAAACAAATGGTTCAAGGCATTTCTAAAAAGTAAGGAGAAAAAACAATGCAGCAAGCTGCCTTCTACGAAAGAAACAAAACGATCCGTGTGGGAGAATGTGTACCTGTGCCGCCTACGTCTGGGGAAGTGCAGGTGCAGGTGGCTTACGGCGGTATTTGCGGCACAGATTTACACATTTATCACGGTGCCATGGATTGGCGCGTTGCCGAATCTCAAATTATGGGCCATGAAATCTCTGGTACAATTTCGGCGGTTGGGGCAGGGGTGACTGGCTTTTCTCTTGGCGACAGGGTGACAGTGATGCCCCTTGACCCGTGCGGCGAATGTCCAGCTTGTTTGGCCGGGCATAGTCATATCTGCCACAATTTAAAATTTTTGGGTATTGATACCCCAGGCGGTTTTCAAAGCTACTGGACTGTGCCGGCTCATACAATTTTGCCCTTACCCGCGCATCTCTCTTTGACCTATGGCGCAATGATTGAACCTTTAGCCGTTGCTTGCCACGATGTTCGTTTGGGAGAGGTAGAACGTGATGAGTTTGTGGTGGTGTTGGGCGGCGGCCCAATTGGGGCTTTGATTGGTTTTGTGGCCCAAAACAAAGGAGCGCGGGTTGTTGTTTCAGAAATAAACCCCTTCCGGGTTGATTTGCTTGGCCGGCTGGGTCTTGAAACCATAAACCCACAAAAAACCGATTTAGTAAAATTGGTAGAAGAGCGTACCGACCAAGCCGGAGCCGACGTGGTGTTTGAAGTCACCGCTCATCCTGCCGGAGCGGAAATGATGACCAAGCTGCCTCGCACGCGCGGCCGCATTGTGATTGTCGGCATTTTCAGTAAATCGCCCCAGGTTGACCTTTTCCGTTTTTTCTGGCGCGAATTGAAATTACGCGGCGCGCGTGTTTATGAAAAAGTTGATTTTGAGCAGGCCATTCAACTGGCTGACTCCGGCAGCATCCCGCTCGATGGCCTTATTTCTGCAACTTATCCTCTGACCAAATTGCAAGATGGTCTCCAACAAATGGAAAAGGGGGGGGAGATTATGAAAATACTGATTAGTTGTTCGGAGAACTGAAAAGCTTACAAAGTCTGTTATAGGGGGCAGACAAGACTCAGTAAATCCAATTTTTAGATAGAGGGAAGGGTGACAGTCACTTCAAGGCTATTTTTCAAAAAATCGTCTTTTTTGCCATTTTAAGTGACTGTCACCTGATAAATTTGGATCTGCTGAGATTAAATTGGACGGGAGAATTTCAAAGGAATCATCGTTTTTCTGGCTTTGGAAATGTCTAATTATGTGGAGGGGACCATCCTCACTGTTGACGGTGGCTGGATGGCTCGGTGTTTCCAAAATAATCCATAAATCAAAGTGTCTGGTAAAAACGTACTGTTTCTTACGCAGGTGGAAGCTGTTACAATATTGTAAATGGATTAGGGAAAATAATCATTGAGGTAGTGAAAGAAAGAGTGTCAACGCGGAAAAAGAAGACGCAAAGATTATGTTTACCCCTAATCTTTGCGCCTTACAGTTCCTGCAGAATTTTCCCTCCCTCCTTTTCTCGCAGGAAATTTATTGTGGCTAGTTTATCATTTTGAGGGGGGCTAGTCAATAGGAAATTAGAGAAAGATATTTTTCCTTTTTAATGTTGGGAGCTGTTTTTGTACCAAGAGAAGTATTTTACGGTCGGTAAGGCCCTGGAATCTCATCAAAAAGAACTCATCCGGGGGTTATTGGATATTGTAGATGCTTATTATAACCTTGAGGCCAACGCGTCTCTATTGCACCACTTGGTTTATAGCTTAACAGAGGCTTTTTTTGTGTTTCTACACAATTTGGGAGGCAATATCCCGGCTCAACTGGGTGAGGAACTGAATCAAATCAAAGCCACACCTATGTTCCTGGCCGGTATCAACAAGACAATGCGAGAATTTTGTTTCTCTTGTTTATCAGGCGAATTGTTGATTGCCGGGCTGGAAGCAACCGCAGATTTTTATAATTATCTTGTTCAGGCCTACATTCAAACAAATCAGGGGCTTTTGTTGATGGGGGCCATCAGCCGGCAGGAGCGCCTGAGGCTAAAAGCATCGTTGACGGAACGAGAGGTTGAAGTACTGCGGCGTTTAGTGGAAGGCCATACAAATAGGCAGATTGCGGCAGCAATGGGGGTTACGGAGCGGACGGTTGTCAATTATCTGAAACAGGCCCGCCAAAAATTGGGGACACAACGTCGTTTGGAGACTATATTGGCAGCGGCCAAGCTGTTTAATCTCTAATCAAACCTGGCCATAATTTTGTTATAGTCCCCGCTCGCCACGAATGTAAGGAAGACCCAATGCTGCGGGTGCGCCAAGGCGTTTTCTGGCCGCAGCTCGTGAACCCAAAACCAGGGCAATGATGGTCAGAAGGTAAGGCGTCATCTGGAGGAAGAAGCCCCAGTTAGAATTGATGTAGAGGGGATTGGTAAAACCAAACAGGGTGGCGGGTCCTTGCAAATCTAGAATGCCCCGGCGCAGTGCGCCAAAGAGATAAGCTCCCAAAGCCGCCCGAAGCGGGTCCCACTGAGCAAATATAACCAAGGCAATAGCAATCCAGCCCTGCCCAGAAGTAGTTTGAGAGCTGTACCAGCCCGGCGAGACAGACAGGCTGATGGTAACCCCGGCCAAACCCGCCAAACACCCCCCCACAAACACGTAAAAATAACGCAGTCCGTAAACGTTTATACCCATTGTATCGGCCGCTTCCGGTTTTTCACCCACGGCCCGCAAATGCATGCCGGGCCTAGTTTTGTAGATGTAATACCAGGCCAGGGGGGCAAAAATATAACCTATGTAAACCAGCAGGCTATGGTTTTCAAAAAACACAGGCCCAATAAAGGGAATGGCAAGCAGACCAGGAAGGTCAAATGAAGGTATCAGGGGAGGATTCTGGCCGGTCAACCCTTCGCCCAGCACCAGGGCCAAACCTGTGCCCAAAAAAGTAAGCGACAGGCCGCTCACCACCTGATCTGCTTGAAAGTGAATAGTCACCAGCGCATGGGCTAAGCTCAATAGGCCGCCGGCAATAGTGGCTACCATCAAGCCCAACCAGGGATTACCTGTAGCCAGGGAAGTGCTGAAACCTGCCATTGCGCCCAATAACATCATGCCTTCAACGCCCAAGTTAAGCACGCCGGACCGCTCGGCAAAAATTTCGCCAATGCCTGCAAAAAGCAAGATAGTGCCTGTAGCTATGCCGGCATGTAAAATAATGATCAGGTTCATGTTACCTCTCTGCTTGTCCTTAACAGGCGGATTTTATAACGCAGCAGCACATCACTGCTAATGACCATAAAGAGAATAATGCCTTGTAAGAGAAAGGCCAGCCCCGATGGCTGAATTTCTCGCCCGGCTACAATCAGCGCACCAAAGAGAATAGAAACAATAACCACGGCAAAAGGGTTCAGTTTGGCCAACCAGGCTACAATAATCCCCGTAAATCCATAGCCCGGCGAGATGCGTTCTTGCAAGCGGTGGACTACTCCACTTATTTCTGACATTCCGGCCAAACCGGCCAAAGCCCCGGACAGCATCATGACCAGCACGATATTTTTGACAATATTAATGCCTGCATAACGGGCCGCCTCTGGGTTATCACCCGTGAGTCTAATTTCGTACCCCCACCGGCTGCGGGCCAATATCCACCATACAATTACTACGGCCACCAGGGCAATGACAAAGCCTAAATGCAGGGTGACGCCGGAGAAAGCTCTGTATTGGCGGGCATAGTCGGCCAGCCGGGGCAACCAAGCTGACTTTTCAAAAGTAGGCGTCATCTGAAACCCGGCGTCGCTCCATTTATCAAAAATCCAGAAATTATTCCATAAGATGGCCACGTAGTTGAGCATAAGGGTGGTGATGATCTCATTAACCTGGAACCGACCTTTGAGATAGCCGGGGATAAAGCCCCATAAGGCTCCACCCAGCATGCCCATGATCATCATCAACCCCAGCACCACCACCTTTGGGCTGTCTAAAGGCACCATAGGCACCAGCACCACCAAACTGGCCCCAAAGGCGCCGGCGTAAAACTGCCCTTCAGCGCCAATGTTCCACAATTTCATTTTGAAGGCAACAGCGCAGGCTAACCCTACCAAAATAAGGGGCGTCGCCTTTACCAGGGTGTCAGAAAAAACCGCCCAACTGCCAAAGGTGGCATTAAAAAAGAACCTGCCCGCCAGGAGCGGTTGGCCGCCAATTATTTTGAGAATAATGCCGCTAATAATAAAGGCTATCACCACTGAACCAAGAGAGGTGGCTGCCGGCAACCATTTGGGGATATCTTCGACTCGTTTTTCAAAAGTAAGGGTAAATGGCGTCATCAATTTTCACCTGCCTTCACTACCTCGGTGCCGGTCATCATCAAGCCAATTTCCTTGATGTCAGCTTCATCGGCGGGCATTGTGCCCATGATTTTGCCGTCAAAAATAACCGCAATGCGGTCGCTTAAAGCCAGTAGCTCTTCCAATTCTTCCGAGATAAGTAAAATGGCGGTACCGGCCTCACGTTGCTCTAATAATAAATTTTGAATTGCTTCAATTGCGCCAACGTCTAAACCACGGGTTGGCTGCACGGCCACCATTAATTGAGGTTGGGCCGAAATTTCCCGGGCCAGAATGACCTTTTGCAAATTGCCGCCTGAGAGATTACGGGCCACTGTTTGGACACTGGGCGCCAAAATGTTGTATTTATTTTTTAATTCCCGGGCCTGGGTCCGGGCATTGGTAAAGTTTATGCTCCAACCATTGCCAATAGGTTCGCGGCGATAATTCTTCATAATCGTATTATCGGTAATGCTTAAATTAGGGGCGCTGCCAACGCCGGTGCGGTCCGCCGGTACGTAAGATACTTTACGCTCAATAGAAGTAAGCGGGGGTTGGTTGCTGACTTCCTGCTCATTAATTTTAATGCTGCCGGAACATGGCCGCAAGCCGGTAATCACTTCGGCCAATTCTGTTTGCCCATTGCCGGCCACTCCGGCAATGCCCAAAATCTCACCGCTGCGAACTTCCAGGGACAATCCCCGGAGGGCGGGCACGCCCTTGTTATTATTAGCCTGAACGTTGTTTACTGCCAGCACCACCTCGCCCGGTTCTTGGGGTTTTTTGTGTACCACAAACACTACATTACGCCCCACCATCAATTGAGCCAGCTCTTCTCTGGTGACTCCTTCCATATTCCGACCCTCGGCGGTAACTCTGCCTTTGCGCAACACGGTGATCCGGTCGGCCACAGCGGTGACTTCATGGAGTTTATGGCTGATGAAAACAATGGATTTACCCTGTTTCACCATTGAGCGCATAGTGTTCATTAACTCGTCTATTTCTTGCGGAGCCAATACGGCTGTCGGCTCGTCCATAATCAAAATATTTGCCCCCCGGTAGAGCACTTTCAAAATCTCAACGCGCTGCTGCTCCCCTACAGAAAGATGCCAGATTTTGGCCGTGGGGTCAACGCGCAGGCCAAATTGCTTTTGCAACTCTAAAATCTTCTGATCGTACACTTTTAAGTTCATGAAAAATTTAGGGTCATCTAATCCCAGGAGAATGTTTTCGGTGACGGTTTGGGTGGGCACCAGCATAAAGTGCTGGTGAATCATGCCAATTCCCTGGGCTATGGCCGCTTTGGGGGAGTTGAAGTTGACCGGTTCGCCGTAGATTTTTATTGCGCCGGAGGCGGGTTTATAAAGACCGGCCAACACGTTCATCAGCGTGCTTTTCCCCGCCCCATTTTCGCCCAGCAAGGCGTGGATTTCTCCTTGCTTTAGAGTGAAGTTTACGTGGTCGTTGGCCAACACGCCAGGGAAGCGGACCACAATGTCGTTCATCTCAACGGCATAGCTTGTTTTGGTCATAAACGTCACCTTGATTCTTGAGAGTGCTTTATCAAAATAGGCGAGGGCTATCTGAGAGCAGAATTAACAAACGGCGGAAATAGAAACTTTATCTTTTGTTAATTCCGGTCCGGCAACTAAAGCCGAGGCGGTTTTTAAAACCGCCTCGGCTTGAAAATTAAGCCAGGGTTGTTTACTCTAACTCAGGCAGTTCGGCGGTAATGTTTTCATTCCACCAGTACATGCAGGTTTTACATTCGCTGCCAAATTGGGAAAAGCCATCCAGGTCTAATTGCTCAAGCTTTTCGCCTTCGGCCAGAACCACATTGCCCTGATTGTCTTTGATGGGGCCGGAGAAAACGTCAAAGCGATTAAATTCGCCCTTGAGCATTTTGTCCAGGGTTTCGCGAATGAGAGCCAGGTCTTCTTCTGGCAAACCCTCTACGCCCGGCTGGGGTGTTTCGCCTTCCATAAAGCCATACAGACCCAGACCGCCGCTGTCGGCGTCAAAATATTCCCAGCCACCTTTCCAGGTGCCTGCGCGAGACTTTTCAACGATGTCGGCGTAAATTGGGCCCCAGTTCCAATACATAGAAGTGAGGCAGGCATCAACGGTGCAGTTTCCGTAGTAGTCGTAGGTGATGCCCCATTTACCCTCGGGAGCGGCTTCGGCAGGCGCAGGGGTGTCGGCACCGGTCATCACTATTTGGGCCCCGCCATCAAAGAGCGAAGCTGCGGCTTCTTTTTCCAGAATGGGATCGTGCCAGGTGTAAATCCAGCGAACATCAATTGTACATTCGGGACAGGTTTTTTGTACACCCAGGGCAAAGGCGTTGCCCAGGCGCAGCTCTTCAGGAATGGGGAATGTAGCAATGTAACCCAATTTGGGGTTGCCGTCAACTTTGGCCCGTGAACCGGCCAGCATGCCGGCCAGGTATTTCATATCTTCCATCGCGCCCATCAGGTTCCCAAAGTTGGCTTCGTTAGACTTGAAGCCACTAATGTGAATGATATCCACATCCGGGAACTCTTCGGCCACAATCTCCGAGGCGTCCATAAAACCAAAGGAAGTGGTGAAGATCACGTCAAAGCCTTTTCTGGCCAGCGAGCGAGTAACCTGCTCAGAGTCGGCCCCTTCAGCTACGTTTTCAACGTAAGCGGTGTGGACGTTGTCAAGGTTTTCTTCAACATACATCCGGCCAACGTCGTGGGCTTGACTCCAGCCGCCGTCGTCGTGAGGGCCAACGTAAACAAAGGCGACGTTATATTTGCCTTCTTCAATCGAAGGTATCTGATATTTTCCACCTTCGGCTTCGGTGACGGCCTCTTCGGCGCCTTCTTGGGGGGCTGCTTCTTCCGCCGCCGGTTCTTCCGCCGCCGGCTGTTCAGGCGCCGGCGTAGCGGCACACGCTGCTATTAAAACCAGAACTACAATTAACAATCCCAGCCAAACAAAGCGTTTCATAACGAATCTCCTCCTAAAACTAAGAGATGGGTAATAACTTATTTTGAATAGATAACCATCGCCTTGTTAACAACCCAAGTTGCCGGTTGTCAAACAACTACCATTTGTGAAGAGATCTTTTATAGACTATGGGGTCATATAATGTCCTCCTTGAGACAGTTAATCTTGAAGTAAGAATAAAAAAGGTGTCAAAGTGTTTGGGGGGGATATCTTAACGCTTGCTGTTACTCTGACACAACCCCATGCTACCATAACGCGCCGACTTGTCAAAAAGGTAAATCCTGGGTTTCAGACAAAGAGCGAAACCAGTTGAAATCGGTCAACATCCACCAAACCGTGATCGGTTAGTTTGAGGGAGGGAATGACCGGCAAGGCCAGGAAACTCATGGCCATGAAGGGATCGTGCAACGGCGAGCCGAGTTGGTGGGCGGCCCTGAGCAACTGGCCCATCCGGTCACGCACTCGCTCAATGGGTTGATCGCTCATCAGCCCGGCGATGGGTAAAGGGAGTTGACACAAAACGGTATCGCCCTCAACGGCAGCCATGCCGCCCCGGGTATTGGCTACAGCGTGGGCAGCCGTAAGCATGCTTTGGTCGTCGGCGCCGATAACCACGATATTATGGTGATCATGAGCTACCGTGCTGGCAATGGCGCCACGTTTGAGGCCGATGCCGCGCACCAAGCCTTTGCCCACGTTGCCGGTGGCCAAGTGACGCTCAATAACGGCCATTTTGAGGATGTCGCGGTTAGTATCGGTGATAATTTTGCCGTTTGTTTGAGGCGCTTCTTCAATAATGTGGTTGGTGAGTATTTGGTTGGGGATGGCGCCAATGATGCGCACTTGGCTGCCGTTGGCCGGAATGTTGAAATTAACCTTGCTCCAATCTACGTTCATTGAGCTGCGTAGAATACTGTGCCGCACTTCGCGTTCCCAGGGTAGCATTTGGCCGTCTTTGGCCACCAGTTTGCCGCCGCGATAAACCAACTCTGCCGTTGGGGCTTGCAAGTTGGAAAATATCATCAAATCGGCCCGGCGACCGGGCGCAATAGCCCCCCGGTCGTGCAGGTGGAAATATTCGGAGGGGTTGAGCGTGGCCATGCGGAAAGCGGTCAGGGGAGGAATGCCTTCGGCAATGGCCGTGCGCAGCATAAAGTCTATGTGACCTTCTTCCAGCAGGTCGGCCGGTTGGCGGTCGTCGGTGCAAAAGCAAATGCGATGGGCGTTTTCAGGCGTTACATAAGGCAGAAGCGATTTGAGATTACGGGCATTGGTGGCCTCGCGGAAAAAAATATACATGCCCAAACGCAGTTTCTCCAACACTTCTTCACCCGTGGTACATTCGTGGTCACTGCCGATGCTGGCGTTCACATAAGCCATGAGGCCTTTACCGCTCAAACCGGGACAGTGGCCATCTTTAACCACCCCTTTGAACGAGCGAATTTTATTGAGTACGCTTTCTTCGCCAGCTACCACGCCGGGAAAGTTCATCACTTCGGCCAGGCCAATAACATAAGGTTCGCGTTGCAATGGCTCCAGATCGTACCACTCCAGCGACGCGCCGGTAGTTTCCATGTGGGTGCTGGGCACGCAACTGGGGGCATTGACGTACACGCTGAGGGGGTTGTGTTTGGCCATTTCTAACATAAAGCGAATGCCTTCCAGTCCCAGCACATTGGCAATTTCGTGAGGATCGGTAACGACGGTAGTGGTGCCCCGGGGCACTACGGCTCGGGCAAATTCGGGAGGCGGAACCATGGCGCTCTCAATATGCACGTGACTATCAATCAGCCCAGGGGCTACATAGCGTCCCCCCAGGTCAACCGTTTGTTGAGCCTCGTAATCGCCCAGCCCCACTATGCGGGAGTGGGCAATGGCAATGTGGGTGTCAATGATTTCCCCGGTAAAAAGATTTATGACTTTACAGTTTTTTAAAATCAGGTCGGCCGGCTCGTCGCCGCGCGCGATTCTGATCAGTTGGGCCAGTTCCATACAGCTATCTCCTTTTTTGCGCTAACTGTTTGTTTTGCCGGTTATTTTACCCGCCAACGGCCGACAATAACACTTTGGCTGCAAGTTCAATGTTCAACCTTTTGCGCCCAAACCAGGTTGTAAATATCTTCCCAGGGCCGGATGTCAAGATGTTGCAAGGGGAAGCTTTTTAAAATGGTGACGAGCGTTTTGGCGCGCCATGTTTTACCCGGCATCAGGCGGACCTCCCAGCCAATGCGGTGAGTGACCAGTAGCCAGCCTTGAGCGGGATTTATTTTTGAGGCCGGCTGCAAAACGCGAATCAACTCGGCCAGGCCTTTTTGGGGGTTGGGTAAAAATTCCAGCGCCTCCAGGCAGGTGACCAGGGGGAAACTGTTATCGGCAAAGGGCAAGGCCATTGCATCGGCCTGGATGAGGGTTATCCTGGATCGGTCAGTGGCTGTGTCGCGCCGGGCCACGTTCAGCATTTTAGAAGCGCGGTCTAAACCAATCACCTTGCCCTGGTACAAAGGTTGATCGAACAGGGCCAGCGGGACGCGCCCCGTGCCGGTGGCTACATCTAAAACCATTGCTTCGGGTTGGTGGCAGAGCCGGTTGGCCAGCGGCCGACCCAGGCAAAAGGCTTCCATTTCCCTATTAAAATCTTTGATCTTGTTGTAACGTTCTGCCGTCCAATCATATAGCAGGGCCACCAGCGGCGCACCCAGGTAAGCCCCTTCAGCCAGAATAAGCTGCCAGTAAAGAATTAAACCAATGATTAAAATAGTAACTAAGGCAATAGTGAACCAGATTATCATTTATTGGTTAAGCGCAAAGGTGATACCTGAAACCTGATACGTTACAGACTGGCCAACGAAAGCCCCACCGCCATAACACCCATCACCAGAAGGGGCTGCACTTTTTGCAGAAAGTCGGCAGGATGATTAAACTTGGTTTTAATGATGAATTGCGCTGTCAGGAGCACGCTTAAAATAGCTGCGCCGGACAATAATTGCCAACCCAGCAGCCAGAAAACTGCGGCTACCTGGCCTAAGAAGAAAAGCATTTGGGCGCGATGGTGCTGGCCCAACATTCTTAGCCCGCCCAGGTAAGTAGCCCAAAAACAGAAGGCAGGGATCAAGCCAAAGGGCGAGAGCGCCGACCACAGGGCCAGGCCCATAGACCAGGGTAACAACAATTCAACCAGGGCCGGCAGGCATCCTCTTTGGGCGGTGGTTAAGTCGGTGGAAATTTGCCCGGCCAGGATGGTCAGACAGACGGCTAGCAGGGTCAGCCAAAAAATGGCCGGGGCCAAAAAGAGACCAAGCAGCAGGGCCAGGATAGTGGCTAACCAAAACGCTATGAATTTGCGGCCGTATGCAGGCCAGTAACTTTTTTGCCACCAAACCTGGTAACGACGCAATTGCAACGCCAAACGTCCCGCCATTGAGCCTGGCTGGGTATAAGGCAGGGAAAACCCATACGCCGGCGGCGGCTCTAATTGGGCTGTGGCAATTCTGCGCCACAACCCCTGTTGCACCGACAAATCCCATAGGCCGCCCAAAATAGGATCAACCAGCAGCCACAGGCCTAGCAGGGACAACAAGGTGGACAGGTTGAAGGTAGCCTGGCCCGTTGATAGCGCGCCGGCCAAAGCAGCCCAGCCTGGCCCCAAACGTAGCCAGGGTTGGGCCAGGGAGAGCGTCAGATATAAGGTGTGTCCCAAAGGACGTTGCAAGTTGGTCTCCTGAAATGGCGAACCGATCTTAAAGGATTGCCGCAACCGTTAAGGTTGTGAATTAACTAAATTACCCCATAACCGTTGTCGCAATCTTTAGGTCCGGCAATGAGCAGATGGTTATTTATTATGCCACAGGCAACATACAATAGGCAATACGC
The DNA here is from genome assembly GCA_016931895.1 of Anaerolineae bacterium. Classification (NCBI taxonomy): domain Bacteria; kingdom Bacillati; phylum Chloroflexota; class Anaerolineae; species Anaerolineae bacterium. The sequence continues at coordinate 45,901 of JAFGDY010000315.1, read as the reverse complement.
TAATGGCTGATGAAACAGGAAATTATGTTTTACTGCTTCACCTACCTATTGATGAACAGCTGACCATTGGCAAACTGGGAACATTCGATTTTCCGGCAGGCTGGTATGCCTACGTGGGCAGTGCGTTTGGGTCTGGCGGGTTGGTAGGACGGCTCAAATACCATTTGAAGCCGGTAGAGAAACCGCATTGGCATATTGATTACTTGCGCCAGGCCGCCCGTTTGCAGGAAATCTGGCTCTCGCCCGGCAGTGAACGTCGTGAGCGGGAATGGGTTGACCTAATGCTGGCCATCCCCGGCGCAATGGTAGTGGTGGAAGGTTTTGGCGCGTCCGACTCGGACCGCGAGAGTCATCTGATTTATTTTGACGTGCGACCTTTGTTGGAGGATTTTGCAGTGGGCGTGCGAGCGCGTTTCCCGGGCGCGCAGGTGCTGCGGGCTTATGAAGACCTTAAAGGTTCCGGAAAACTTTAGGAGCCGGATAAATTTTCACCCTCCCCAATAAGCCCTAACCAGAAAGATGCTAAACATCAACACCCCGGAAGTTACCCTGGCCATAATGCCTGCTACGGACCCGGCGATGTAGCCTTTGGTGGCCCTGACCGCCCTCTCCCAATCGCCCCGACGTTTCCACTCTATCCACAATACCCCGGCCACCATCCCGATTAGCCCGGCAAAACAACCCAACACCGGCGTACCGATCAAACTGAGGATGATGCCCACAATCAGTCCTAGCACTGCCCCCACAAAAATGGCCAGGCAGGAAGCGCCACCCAATTTGGCCCCAAAGTGTCCGGCGACAACATCCACTACCAGGCCCACAATCATCAAAATAGTCAGTACGCCAAATGTAAGCCAGCCCAGATTTTCCCAACCCAAAACCAGGCCGTAAAAAATAGCTGCCGCCCAGATGACCACAGTGCCGGGGATAGGGGGAACTGCCGTAAAAATAAGGCCAACCATCATTGTAAACAGCGTGATAAAAATTATCACCCCTTGCCAGAATTCGGTCATGGATCAATCACCTCCTGAAATAAGGTTCCATAACGGGGATCACGTGTCAAGCCTCGCATGCCCAGGGGTACGATGGGGTTCTCCGTGGCGTGTCTGCTTAATAAGAAGATACCATAAATGATTAAAGCTGACAATCAGATGCTTGAATTTTTCAGCCATACTTGACACAGGCGGGCGGAGCTTGGTTGTCAAGGCAAAAGGAGATGTGATACAATAAAAAGCACATTTCAGGAATGGAGATAATCCAACGTTCCATTATGGCCAACGATCTCATTCTTATTGTGGACGATGAAGAAAACATCATTGAGTTGGGCCGGCTTTACCTGGAAAACGAGGGCTATCAAGTGGAGGCCGCGTATGACGGCATAGAGGCCCTCAAGAAATTTGAGCGCCGCCAACCCACGCTGATTGTATTGGACTTGATGTTGCCGGAACTGAATGGCTGGGAAGTGTGCAAAAAAATCAGGGCGACCAGCGACGTGCCCATCATTATGCTTACCGCCCGCACCGACGACATTGACAAAATTGTAGGGCTGGAATTGGGCGCGGACGACTATATGACCAAACCCTACAACCCTCGGGAATTGGTGGCGCGGGTAAAGGCCGTTTTGCGGCGGGGGAGGATGCAGACAGGCCAACCTCCTGTGCCCCCTGCGGATAGCCCGGCCCACGTTGAAACGCCAATTTTGCGAGCAGGCCCGCTCATTATCGCCCCGGCTCGCCGTGAAGCTCACCTGGATGGTAAATTGCTGGACTTGCGGACCAAAGAGTTTGATTTGCTGCAAACCTTTGTGGAGAACAAAGGTCTGGCCCTGAGCCGGGAAAAGCTGCTGGAACTGGCCTGGGGATATGACTTTTATGGCGAAACCCGAACGGTTGACGTGCATGTGGCCCATCTCCGCGATAAACTTAGCCCCGACGAACGGGTTGGCATTGAAACGGTGTGGGGCGTGGGCTACAAATTTGTTTGCCGGGAGTAGGCGATGAGCAAGAAGGGTGTTTGGTTATGAGCCTGCGGTGGCGCCTGATCATCTCATACATTCTCATAATTGCGGTCAGTTTAACCCTGGCCTTTTTGACCCTCATCTTGATTGCCCGTCCGGTGCAGAGCCGCCTGATCCGTTTGCGGCTGGCGGCGCAAACCCAGCGGGTAGGCGCTCAAATTGACAACCTTCTGCGCCAGGGCGTGCCCATAGAGAAGATTTTGCCCCGCCTGGATTCCTGGGCGGCGCAAAATCAAACCCGCCTGGTTTTTCTTGACCCAACGGGTGTGGTTGTGTTTGACAGTCAAGATATATGGGTAGGGCAACGGCCCGCTATTGGCCTGGGGGAAACCAGGCCGCCGCCGTCTCGTTCGCCTGCTCAAAGCGGAACGTTTGACCCGCCCGGCGGCGGCACGTTTATTTACGCGGCCGTGCCCGTTGGCCCGGCCGGTCAACCGCTTGGCTATTTGGCGGAAGTGGCGCCCTATGCCCCAACCCCACTTGATTTGCTGACTGAATTGGGCCAGGGTTTTTTAATGGCCGGGACAATAGCCCTGGCGCTCTCTCTTTTTTTGGGACTATTGATCACTCGGTCGGTGACGCGCCCCTTGCAACACATCACCAGGGCCGCCAGCGCCGTTGCCGCCGGCGATTACGAACATCGTATGGCCGAGAGCGGGCCGCCGGAGCTCAAACGGGTGGCGGCCAGTTTTAATGTGATGATTGGCCGGGTTGAAAACAGCCAGCGAGCCGTGCGCGATTTTGTGTCCAATGTGTCGCACGAATTGAAAACGCCGCTCACATCTATCCAGGGATTTTCGCAAGCCATTATGGAGGGCGCTACCCAAGATGAGCTGGCGCAGCGCCGCGCCGCCAAGATTATTCATCAAGAAGCAAGCCGGATGGCCCGGCTGGTGGAAGATTTATTGGACCTGGCGCGTATTGATGCGGGGCAGGTGGTGATGAACAAAACCCCGGTGGATTTATCCCATATTTTAGCCAATACGCTGGAGCATTTGTTGCCCCAGGCAGCCCAAAAACAAATTGAGGTGGTGCAGCAGTGGGGTGATTTGCCTCGCGTGGTGGGGGATGGCGACCGGTTGGCCCAGGTTTTTACTAATCTCCTGGATAATGCCGTACATCATACCCCGGTTGAGGGACGGGTGATCATTAGCAGCCGTATTGACAAACATTTGCCTCGTCCCCGGCGAGTCAAGCCCGGTTTAGTGCAGGCTGATGTGACAACGGCGCTTTCGGAGCGAGGCGATTTTGTTGAGATCGGCATTACCAACACCGGGCCGGAGATTCCAGCCGACGATCTGGCTCGCATCTTTGAGCGTTTTTATCAAGTAGATAAAAGTCGCAAACGGAGTCGCGGCACCGGATTAGGTTTGGCCATTGTTAAAGAGATTGTTGACGCGCATGGGGGTTACGTCAACGCGCAGAGTAAAGCGGGGGAAGGCACAACAATTACAGTGGTCCTGCCGGTCAGCGAAGCCGACGCCCGCACCCTCATTTCATCTCGCCGTTAATTAACCTATTAAAAAATGCAACTCAATTTGCCCACAGCGGATCAGGTCGTTATTTTTGAGAGTGACCATCTGGCGAGGCGTCAGCTTGATGCCATTGACAAAAGTGCCATTGGTGCTGCTCAAGTCTTCAATAAACCACTCATTATCTTGGTTTACCAGGCGGCTATGTTGGCGGGAGACGCCGGCTTTGCTGCCGCCGTAAGGGGCTAAATCAATGCCGGGCACTTTATCTTTAGAAGCCCGGCCAATAATCAGCTCCGGTTGGCCTGAGATCAAAATTTCTTGGCCGCCGGGGCTAACCGTCAGGCGGACTTTTGGCTCTCGCCGTTTGGCCTTGACACTTTCTGTCGTCGTCATCAGGCTGGTGAGTTCGCGTTGGGCTTCTTTCAAGGCTCCAGAAAATTCTATCATTGTTTGATAGCGGTCTTCCGGTTCCTGGGCCAGGGCTTTATCTAAAATAGGCACAAAGAGGGGGGGCGCATCGGGGTTGATTTTTAAAAGAGGGGCCGGCGGATCAGTCAGGCGGGCCATCAGAAAATCAAAGGTGGTTTCACCGGCAAAGGGAAGCTTGCCGGTTAAAAGCTCGTACAAAACAATGCCCAGGGAATAAATATCTACGCGGGTATCAATCTCACCCTCTTGAATTTGCTCGGGGGCGGCGTAAGCCATAGTGCCTAATACCTGGCCGGGCATGGTCAGGTTGGGCCTGGTAGAGTGTTCCATTTTGGCCAGGCCAAAATCGGCCAAAAGGGGCCAATCTTCGGCGGGCATTAAAATGTTGGCCGGTTTAATATCTCGGTGGATAATGTGGCGATCATGCGCAAAAGCCAGGGCCTCGGAAACGGGAATAATAATTGTGAGGGCCTGCTGCCAGGTAAAGGGCTGGTCGAGTTTGATGCGGTCTTTTAAAGAGCCGCCCGGCACGTACTCCATTACAATATAGGCCCACCCTTTTTCCTCGCCATAACCGTAAATGGTCAAAATATTTCGGTGACGCAAGGCCGCGATAGCCTGGGCTTCCAGACGAAAACGAGCCAGCATTGTCTCCTCGGCGACTCCCGTGGCCTGGATAGGCACTACTTTGATCGCTACCCAACGCGATAAGGCTTCATCAAACCCTTTGTAAATGCTGGCCATCCCGCCGGTGGCCACTAACTCTTTTAACTCGTAGCCGCCAAAATGTTGGCCGGTTAAATCGTCTATAAATTTTCCGCCAGGAATGTCCATGCTACCACCTACCAGAGAACAATGAAGACCCTAAATATCTTTAGGGTTTGGGATATTAAAAAGGGACGCGCAGAAGCACTAAAATTATAACACGAGCATGAACCAGGAGCAAGAGCAATTGGGTTTTCCTTTGGCATATTAGCGGGAGCTTAGAGGCCAGGTTTTGAAGAAGAACCATTCGCCATAGGCCACATCGGCCTGGCCAGGGGGGATGCCCAAATTGGTGATATCGGTGCGGGAGAGGGCATAAAGACAACCGTTGGTGGGGTCTTCTTTTGACCTGATGACTCGCCGGGCCAGAGTCAGGAACTCTTTATTGGGTTCTATATCTGCCCGATAGCCAAAAAAGCCGTGCGAAACCACAGCGTAGGTGTCGCCATAACCGGCGTGCAGCAGGCGGTTTTTGGCAATCCAACCAACCATATAAGCTGCTTCTTTATCGCCGGGCGACTCGCCTTGCATAATCCGGGCCAGGTCTACCACCGATAACTGGGCGGGGTAGAAGGGGATCGGCAGGCCCGGCAGCGAGGTAGGGTGCGGTGTGTAAATACGGGTGGGCTGCTGCCCATCCCAAACCCGGGTAGCCAGGGGCGTAGGTCCAAGTCGTTGTTCGGCTGTAGGAGTCCAGGTGGGCGGCAGCACAAAACCCTGGGTGGCCGCAATTTCAACCAGGGGCGCAGGCAGCGCCATGGAGATAGGCCGGCCTGAAGCAATGATCCAAAGCAAAAAAGCAACCAACCACAAAAAAACAAAAAAAGAAAACAGGCCGGCAAATAGAAAAATCTGTTCTGCCTTGAATTGTTTGGGCATCGTTACCAGTTTGAGCTACAGGCGGCGCAACCTCCAGGCGGCGGCGCAACAGGCGGCGGTCCCGGGGGAGGATAAGGATACCGGGAAGGCGGGGAGAAGGGCGGAAGGGGGATCTCCAGCACGTGGCCTTCCGGCAAAACAGCGGTTTCGGGCAGGCCGTTGGTCCAGGCCAGAAAAGAGACCGGCAAATGACACTGGTCGGCAATGCGGATCAGGGTATCCCCTGCTTTAACCACGTACACATTAGGGCCACCCCCACATTGTTCTGGTATAAAAAGGGCTTGATGGGTAAAGACATAACCCGGTGGGTACAGGTCGTTGACCAGGTTGAGAAAATGGGCATTTACGCCAAATTTTTGGGCAATGCCGTAGAGCGTCTCTCCCTCCTGAACTCGATAGCAGAAGCCTACGGTTGCGCCCGGCGGAATATTGGTGATGGGGGGGATAGGGGTGATGGTAGGGGCGGGCGAGGGGGATATAGTTGGCGTGGCGGTTGGGATAAGGGGGATAGAGGTAGGGGTGGGTGTGTCTATTGCAGGGATAGTGGGTGTAGGCGTGGGTTCACCGGGAATAGGCGTAAACGTAACCGTAAAAGTAGGCGTTGGTTGACCTGCGCCCTCACCAACAATCACCTGGCCCGGTTGGACGTCGGCGGTAATGGGCTGGCCGTTTGGATCCCCCAATTTAACAGTAGGCAGGGTCAGGTTGCTGACGCCTTCCGCTACAGCCTGAAACGTAATGGTGGCCAGCACCCCACTGCCGCTGGCGGGCGGGGAAGGAGCAACCTGGGTGACCACGTACAGAATATTGCCGGTGGTATTGTCGGCTATGTTGCTTTGCACCAGATCAGGCGACAGAAAATCGCCCGGCTGAATCTGGACGCCTTCCTTGGTGGGATCCATATCTTGAATCTGGATGAGGTTGGGATCAAATTGCAAACCAATTTCAAAACCAAACAGGTTGGTTATGTTTGCAACGGTAAGGTCAACGTTTCCCCTCTCGCCCATGTTGAGCTGCTGGGTAGACGGTTGCAGCCCAATAACCGTGTTGGTTTGGGCCACGGCCGGGGGCACAAACGCTTCAATATCGCCGGCTGCATCTTGCGGGCGGGATAAATCGCAGCCGGTCAGTAATAATCCGCCAAAAATAATCAGCAGGTAACACCAGACGAGCCTTACCATAGGACCTCCCTTAAAACACTAGGCTAACTTGAACTTTACATAGTGTATCACAGTTTGAGAAATAGGTAAAGCTTCTGACGTTTTAGCTTATAAACGTTCAAACCGCGCCTGGAAGAAACGGAGATATTTAGGTTCGTAGACCATTTTCAGGCCGCGCGTTTGGGCGCGGGCGTTGTAAACGGCTTTGACCGCCTCGGCGGTGACATCCATGTGAGCCTGGGTGTAAACCCGGCGAGGAATGGTCAGGCGGACCAATTCCAGGGCAGGATAACGATGGTCGCCTGTTTCCGGGTCCCGACCCGCGCTGACAATCCCGCGTTCCATTGAACGAATGCCGGAGTCAAGATAAAGTTCGACGGCCAGGGTTTGGGCCGGAAATTGGTTCTGGGGGAGGTGAGAATAGATGCGTTTGGCGTCTAAAAAGATGGCATGCCCGCCAACCGGCTGCACAATGGGAATCCCCCAGTCGGTCAATAACTCACCAAGATACTGCACCTGGCCAACACGAGCGCGAATATGGTCATCCTGCACAGCTTCAACAATGCCAATGGCCAGCGCCTCCATATCGCGCCCGGCCATGCCCCCATACGTGTGCAGCCCCTCATAAATGACCACCATATTGCGGGCCAGGTCAAAAACTTTTGGGTCATTGACGGCCAGCCAGCCGCCAATATTGACCAGGTGATCCTTTTTGGCGCTCATCCAGGCGCCATCGGTGTAGCTACAAAACTCTTGCAGAATTTCGGCAATGGACCGGCTGGCATATCCTTCTTCACGTTGTTGAATGAAGTAAACGTTCTCCACCATACGGGTTGCGTCCAGGTAGACCCGGATACCGTAGCGGTTGCATAACTCGCGTAGCGCCTTCACATTAGCCATACTCACTGGCTGGCCGCCGGCCATGTTCACCGTGCCGGCCAGGCTCACGTAGGGGATATTTTCAGCGTCCACGCGCTTGATGAGCGCTTCCAGTTTGGCTAAATCAACGTTGCCTTTGAAGGGATGCGGGTTGGCCGGATCGTGGGCTTCGTCAATGATGACGTCAACAAAGGTGCCTCCGGCCAATTCTTGATGCAAACGGGTGGTGGTAAAGTACATGTTGCCGGGGATATAGTGACCGGGTTTGATGAGGGCCTGGCTGATCAGATGCTCGGCACCTCGTCCCTGGTGGGTGGGCACCAGATAGCGATAGCCGTAATAGGTTTGCACGGTTTGTTCCAGGTGATAAAAATTACGACTGCCGGCATAAGCCTCGTCCCCCAACATAAGGCCGGCCCATTGTCGGTCGCTCATGGCGCTGGTGCCGCTGTCGGTGAGCAAGTCAATATAGACATCTTTGGAACGCAGCAGGAAGGTGTTGTAGCCGGCTTCGGCTAAAGCCTGTTGCCGCTCTTCCCGGCTGATGAGGCGGATTGGCTCGACCATTTTGATCTTCCATGGTTCGGCCCAGGAACGACGGCCAAACTGCTGGCCCATGGTTTGCGGGTTTGAGTGAGTCATAGCGTCCTCCTTGACCATAACTTGAACTTCACTCTTGCATCAAGTCTATGTACTCGGCTTTGAGTTGGTTTTCGGTTTTTATCTGAAATTTCTCTAACAGTTCGCCAATGAGTTCGGCCTTGTGCAGGGCATCTTTGGCCGACCAGGTGCGGCTCTTGATTTCCAGATAAACGTTGTCCAGGCCGGCGTCGGATAATTGATCCAGGTTAATGGCAAAATCTGTATTTTTATAATTGATGTGACAGCGGCGGCGGCGCTTAACCACTTCTCGTTCGGCAACAGGTTTGAAGTACTCCCGGTAGAAGCGTAAACTCTGTCGCGCCGAGGCTGTGTAACGGGCGCGGGTGAGCAACACCGAGTTTTCAAACTCTTTTTCACTGGTCGGCCCCATCAGGGTCATTGTGTAAAAGGTTTCCTGTAATTCACCCTGTTCATTTTTTACTTCATCCTCGCGGAAGCGCAGCCGCCCGGCTTCTTTATCTTCAAACAAGAAGTAGGTGTCGTATTGGTCTCTCAGGGAGGGGCGGTAGGTTGAGATGCCGGATTCTGCCAGCACCGCCTTAACGTTGATGAGTTCCGGCAACTTTACTTTGACCTGAATTTCAAATGTTTCCTGGGGAATAAAATCTGTACTGATGGCCAATAGTTTGGAGAGAATATTTCCCTCGCGGGCGGTCAAGAAGGCGTCAATGCGTTTGGCAATTTGTTTGGCTTCGGCAATGATGTTGGCCTCGTTCAGGGTTAGCAGTTTACGCTCTCGCATTAACACTTTGCCATCCACAATCACGTCTCTAACATCGGTGGCTTTGGTAGCGTAAACCAATTGCGAATAGACTGCCTCCGGGTCGCGGGCAAAACGAGGCAGTTGGTGGGTGTGAGCCATGGCGATAACGACAACGTCGGCGCGTTTGCCCGGTTCCAACGAACCCGCCAGGTGGTCAATATGCACGGCGCGAGCGCCTTCACTGGTGGCCAAGGCCCAGGTGGTTTTGGCCGGCAGCAGGGTGGGGTCGCCAAAAACGCCTTTTTGCAAAAAAGCGGCCAGCCTGGTTTCCTCGAACATGTCCAGGTCGTTATTTGAGGCGGGGCCGTCGGTGCCAATGCCCACGTGCAGGCCCAGGTCAACCATTTTTTGAACCGGGGCAGTGCCGCTGGCCAATTTAAGATTACTGCTGGGGCAGTGAGCTACCCCGGCCCGGTGTTGATGCAAAGTGCGCATCTCGTTTTCTTGGAGATGCACGCAGTGGGCGGCAATTACCTTGGCCTCAAACAGGTTGTATGTTTGTAGCCAGGGCACCACGGTGGCGCCATATTGCGCCACGCTGTTTTCTTGTTCCAATGTTGTTTCAGCGATGTGGATGTGCAGGGGCACATCAAATTCGGCGGCCAGCGCCGCACAATTTTGCACCATGTCGGGCGTGGCGGTGTAGGGGGCGTGCGGGCCAACGGCGGGAATAATCAGGGGGTGGCCGCGCCACTCCTCGATGAATTGGCGGCAGTAGGCCAAACTCTGATCGTAATTGCTGGCGTCGGGGGAGGGGAATTTAAGGATGGTTTGGGCCAGCACGGCCCGCATCCCGGCCTCAACTGTGGCGCGAGCCACCTCGGCCTCATTGTAATACATATCGCAAAAAGTGGTCACGCCAGAGCGAATCATCTCGGCGCAGCCCAACAGGGTGCCGGTATAGCAAAAATCAGGCCCTACAAATTCGCGTTCCACCGGCATCATATAGCCATAGAGCCACACGTCTAGCCGCAGGTCATCGGCCAGGCCGCGTAACAGCGTCATGGGAACGTGAGTGTGGGCATTGATTAAACCGGGGCTGATGATACAATCCTGGCAGTCAATTATTTCTGTGGCCTGATAGGCAGACGCAATCTCATTGGCGGGACCAACCGCTACAATAAGATTATCTTTTATTGCGACTGCGCCGGAGGAATACAGGTTCATCTGGCTGTCCATTGTTACCAGGTAACCATTGGTTAAGAGCATATCTACCGGTTGTTTTATCACTTGTTTTCCTGCACTTTCTACGGTCTGGCAAAAGCCCAGAATTTATGAAACGAGCCAGGGCAATACCGGCCGCTGGCTCGTTTAAGGATTTTAATGTTTTGATTTGAAGTTATGAAAATATTAAAGCGCCCCACCTTAAAATCCATGGGGACTCCAACGTAACAAAATTTGTTAGCAGGGTCCAAAAAGGCCTTAACTCTGAACCCTGTCCAGGTAGAGGGCATCTGAATCCCTAAAGGTCTTCATCAAGATCGTCGTCATCCAGAAAGAGGTCTTCATCATCGTCCCAATCCAGTTCCTCCTCCTCCTCATCTTCATCAAACAACTCGTCATCTTCCCACTCTTCTTCGTCTTCCTCCAATTCAACCAGATCATCTAAGACCTCGTAGGTCAAGCAACCCTCTTCTGGATCGTATACGATCTCTTCAGAGATACACGCTTTACTTTCGTTGAAGATGCAGTCAAGCGCTCGACAAATAATTCTAGTAGCCATCGTTCCCTTTCACTATATAAGTTTAGCGTAGATAGAATAAAGATAGCCGTTTATGATTACGGCTGAAGCGATGCACCGCCGGCATATTGCTTCAATTACAAATAAGTGAGATATGCCGAATATAACACACCTATCAGAGAAACGTCAAATAGAGCCAGGATTGTGTAGGCCCACAGCAAATAGGCTGAAACGCCCAACCCGGCGATGGTCAACAAAATCATCAGCCGGTAGAACCAATCAACAATAATCAGTTTGGCAGTTATCAGCCGTAATGCGGCAATCACAATCGCTGCCGGCGAAATAATCGCCCCAACCTTACTCCCCGTTTGGATTTGGTTTTTTAGTTTTGGCCAAATTGTCTCCCCCAAAATCTTGAATAGATTTGTGGTTAAAGTTTAGCTAATTTGGGCCGGTCAGTCAAGTATCTAAACCTCAACTGAAATCTCTCCACTAAATCCTAATTTGTAGTTAAATCATCCCAATCTCCCCAACTTTTGTAAGATAAACCTGTAAAAACTCGTTACTTGCTTGACCTTGATAGTAACCTGAAATAAAATAGTTAGTAGAGGTTGGAGTATATTTTGTTTCCTCCTCAATTCTAATTGATTCTGGGAGGAATAGATCAATGCCGGCTAAAGATAATCCACTTAAGGCGAAAGATTTATTTTTATTGACTCTGAAGGGGTGGGTCACTGTTCAATTTTTGGATGGTGACACGCTTGACGGCGAATTTTTAACTCAAGATGAATTGAATGTTTTTATCCAAGTTGGCGACGAGCCGATAATGATTCCCCGTAGCCAGATAAGATGTCTCAGGGGCAGGCCCGGTCAGTCGGTGGAGCAAGACGACTCTCGGCCTGTATTGTTACAAACGGGTGTGGGCGCGTCTGGGCTGGACGCAAAAGAGATAGACGCGCCCCCTATGGACATTGCCGCTTTAGAAGATACCGATGCCACCCTTGAACTGCCCGACGAAGATGAGGCGGTTGAGGGAATGACAATGGCCCTTGCCGAAGCCGAAGCGGCTGAAGGAACGGCAATGCCTGCCGCAGTTGGCGAATTGGCAGAACCATTGCCAGAAGTTAGCCTGGACTTTGATGATGACGAGGATCCTACCCTGGTGTTTGAAGAAGAACAGGTTGGAGTTGAAGATGACGAAGCCACCTTTGTGCTTCCGGCGGAAAAGGCTGGTGAAATAACAGCCTATTTGGATTGTATTACTGGTCCCCACGCCGGAGAGGTATTCAAATTGGTCGGCGGTATCACCACCATAGGACGCGCCGGTGATAATATTGTTTCTTTGTCCAATGACAAAGAAATCTCTCGTAAGCACAGCAGAATCATTTGTGAATCTGGCCATTTTATCATCGAAGATCAAAATAGTCTGAACGGCACCTTTGTTAATGATGAGCGCATTGAAGGCTCCCGTTACCTGGAAGATGGCGATATTATATTAGTAGGTGTATCCACATTAGTGTATCACGAAAAGTAATTGCCTCACTGTCTGTTATCAACAATTTCCTTTCCGCCAGATTATAATTGTCCCCAATAATGTAATCTTTGTTGGCATTGTTTGTGCCAGGGCTGAATCCCCAGCAAATCCTGATTAGGACTTATTACCCTGTTGTCATTGCCTTAAAATATGTTACAATTGTTAAGTAGTGTTACCTTAAGTGTAACCTAATCAACCCCACCAGTTGGGGGTTGTTCTTTAACAAATTTACACCTGCGTTCAGGGCTATCCGGCAACACGCCAGACCATCAGGACGAGATTTGAATTAGCCAAGTTTCGTCCTGTTTAAAGTATGTGCTTGCCTTTCAACGCCCCCTGTCTTTGGGTCTATCTGTAAAAGACTCAAAGCGCGCAGGGGGCGTTTTTGTTGCTTAAGAAAAGAGTAGGAGGTAATGGCAAAATGGAGGCGCAAACATTCAGTGGAAGAAGCCCGCCAGGCTAGGGGTAATACCTGGGAGGGATTCGGTTGGGCAATAAGATTTAACGCCCGTTTATAGCGCTAAACTGCGATAGGCAGTTACGCTTTTCCTCGTTAGAGGTTTGTTAGCCTGAATTCGGGCTATACGCCTGAATCCAGATAATAGTTAGGAGACGCAAAAATGAGAAATATAATTTTTACTAAACGGTGGTTTATCGTGTTGGGGCTGTTACTGCTTATCGCTTTACCATTTGGCGTGGTTTATGCCCAAGGTGATGGGACGATTATGGTCAACGCCTGTACCGATCAAAACGCGGATGGTGATTGCGACGATGCTGTTGACGGCGTTGTTCCTGCCGGTGTAGAGGCTTGTTTGAACGACGAAACCAATTGTTTGCCTATTCCGGCTACGTTTACCGATCTGGCTCCCGGAAGCTATACCCCCTTTCTGCGTTTCAGCGGAACCAGCCAGGGCTACTACCCTACCACCCCTCGTACTCCTATTGACTTGGCTGAAGGAGAGCAGGCTGAAGTGACTCTAGGCGCCGTTTATCCGGTGCATCCCAAGGGAGTGGCGATACATGCCGGGTTAAATAAGGTTTACGTTGCTTTTCAGGGGCCGGTCATCCTATCAGAAGTTTCAACAAGCGCGGTAACTGAAACGGTTGTAACCAAGCCGTATCCCTTTGTAGCCGTGATTGATGGTGACACTGATGAAGTGCTCCGCACCATTCCCGGCGGGCCGGACGGTATTGGACGTGGCCCCTGGGGCGTGGCTGTGTCCGGCGATAACGTTTACGTGGGCGCTTTTGAAGACGGGTTGGTTTCCGTGATTGACGCCAACACCGATAACGTTATAGCCAATGTTAAACCGGAACGCGATACTTTTGGGCCTACTGCGCCAGACGTTAACCCGCTTACGGGTTGGGTTCACTTTCCGGATTATAAGGACGGGCGGGTGGTAATTATCAATGGCACCGAGATTGTGGCCGAGCCACCTATCGCCAACCAATATGGTTTCAGTCCCTTTGAGCTGGTAGTGGCTAAGAGTTTACAAGGCTACAATTATGTGACCATGCGTGACGCCATTACCGGAGATTACAACAATCCTGGCCCCTTCCAGTTCCGGGGGCTTAATAGCGCCGAACCTTTTGGGTACACGGAACAGAATATTATCCTGCCCTATGGAGACGCTAAACGCCCCAGTGGTTCACCCTATGCCATTGGTCTCTGGCAAGAGGAAGGGATGATTGAGCCGCGGCTGTTCATGACCTATGCCCGTGATACTCGCGCTGACCCGGTCCAGCCCGATTTTATCAACCCCAACAAATTGTTGGTCTATAGCTTTTCGACGATAGACCCCAAGAATGTGTTGCTGCGCAATTCCGATATCAAGGTTGGTGATTATGCCGAAGTTGGTTTGGTTTACAACCCGGCCACGCAGCACATGCTGGGCACCTATGCTGGCTTCCCCTACGTGGATGCCTATGGCGACGAGGCCGTCTGCAACAGCGAAGCGCGGGGCGGGACCTATGCCATCAATTTTGATGGCGGAGTATTGGCCGGTGACGCGCCCGGTGTATGGAAACTCCCCCACACGGTTGTTGGTAATCCGCCGCTGGTGAGCGATAGCCTGCAATGGAAAAATCCCTTTGAAATTGCCATCAATCCCAACAACGGCAAAGTGTACGTTACCGACCGCTGCTGGAATGAATTTCCAGATGGCGGCCAGTCAGGTGGCGGAGCAGTTTTGATTTTTGCCGACGAGGGAACAGGCGAGCCGTCTACGCCTACACCTACACCCACTACTAACCCCACCACTTCACCTACCACTAACCCCACCACCTCACCTACCACTTCACCCACTGCCGAGCCAACTCCCAGTCCGGTTATCCTGGCCTTTGATGGCCCCAGTTCTGCCAATCCGGGCGAGTCTTTCACGGTGGCTGTTGAAGCGCAAGGGGTAGGGGGCGACGGCATTTACGGAGCGCAGTTGGACGTCAACTACGACTCCAGTAAAGTTACAGTCAGTAACTCCCAGGTCAACGCCAATTTACCTTTTGTTGTACTCAATAATGTAGACAATGTGGCCGGTAAAATCACAATGGTGGCCAGCCGCCAGGGTGATGTATCCGGCTTGACCGGTGATGTTGTGCTGCTGACGTTTGAAGTTACTGTGGCCACCGACGCTTCAGGTGAGGTGACGTTTACCTTTGAAAATGAGAAACTGGGTAATCCCGAAGCCACTGCTTTTGACGTAATCCCGCAGAGTTATACTGTCACGATTGGCCCTGAGCCGACCACTTCGCCAACGCCGACCACCGAACCGACAACTGAGCCGACCACTTCACCAACGCCAACCACCGAACCGACAACTGAGCCGACCATTTCACCAACGCCAACCACCGAACCGACAACTGAGCCGACCACTTCACCGACGCCAACCACCGAACCGACGAGTGAGCCGACCACTTCGCCGACGCCGACCACCGAACCGGGAATGGCTACGCTTACAGGACAAGTCAGCCTGTCGGGTCGAGCTAACAACAATTGGTCGGATGCCGTTGTGTCGGTTGATGATAGTGGGCAAAGTTATACCACCGGGGCAACGGGTCAGTTCAGCATTGTGGATGTGACCCCGGGACTGCATACCTCCATCACCGCCGATGCGCCGGGCTACCTGCCGTCCGTTTGTACTGCGCCCACCATAACGGCGCCGGAGACAATCCTGGTTACGGTTGCTCTGAAGAGTGGCGATGTTAATGGTGATAACATTGTAGACATCACCGACGCGACCGCCGTTGGCCTCAGTCTGGGCAATACCGGCCCCGGCCTGCCCACCGACATCAACCGGGATGAGATTGTGGACGTTCTCGACATCATCCTGGTGAGCATCAACTTTGGTGAAGGTGTTCAAACCTGGAATTGTCTAAGCGACTAAAGTCGCCGCGGTCAGGTTTACCGCGACGAAAGTGACCACCAGATCGCCGCGGAAAACGTCGCCAAGATTCTGCCAGGTTAACCCAGACCCTAAAGGTATCCAGGCTCCGGTTCGCCAAAAACCTTTAGGGTCTTCATTTTGGCAAAACCTCCTCGCTGTAAAAGCCGGGAGGTTTTGTTATTTTGGGAACTTGACATAATTGACTAAGGCTTGATTTTATGGTAAGCTGTTTGTAGGAAATTGTGCTTAACCCCACCAACTTCCTCCACTTGGCCTGTTGTGTTTTGTTGTGTAGAACGGAGGATGAAAATGAAACGGACCTTTTTATCAAAGTTAACTTACAAAACGCTGTTTGGTTACAGCCTGGTGATCATTGCGCTGCTTATTGTTGCCGTGCCGGTGTTTGCCACCACCAATCCCGGCCCCAACCTGCTGGATTTCTCTTTCAGCGCTCCAAGCGGCAACTCTGCTCAAGACGCTCGTTCCCTCGGCCAAGGAGTCAATGTAGATCATCTCAACCCCGGCGAAGAGGATTGGTATACCTATACGCGAAACAACTTTGCCGATGCTGAGATCCCTTGGATTTCTCTGGCTTTACGCTACGAGAGCGAGGCGCTCATCAGTCCCACCCAGGTCAACTTTGAGGTGTTGGCCCAAAAACCTGCCGGCTCTTGGTTTCAAAACCCGGCCGATCCGCAAGAAGTAGTGGGGTTAGGGTTACGTTCTCCTTTAAAAACTACCAATCAAAGCCTGGCCGAGTCTTTTTGGACAGGCAGTGTGGCCGAACAAGAGCGCTACTATGTGCGTGTTTTTAATGATTCCCCCTTTGCTCTGGATTATGCCCTGGAAGCTAAAGCGGAACAACCGGCTTTGTCTCGGGCCGTGCCGGCCAGCTTTAAGACAACCATTGGCAATGCCGAGGCCCTCAATACGCGCCAACTGGCCTGGACCCTGACCGCCATGGCCGTAGACAATATGACGGCCGACCAGGCCTCTATTTGGATGCAAGAAGCCCAGGCCGTGGGCTGGATTGTTACGGCAGATACGCTGCCGGAAGCCATCCCCGATCCCCACGAAGCCGATCCTCAAATGTTATGGACGTTGATTGCGCAAGCTATCGAAGGCCAGGAAGCTCAATCGGCGGCCCAATGGCTCATTCAAGCCGACTCGTTGGGCTGGCTGGCTATTCCGCCGCAAACGGTTAAAAATCCTGAGTTGCGCACCGATGATGACAATACTGGGGATGACGAGGATGACGGCTCAACCACAACCCTTGCCGAACCGATCCAACCCGAGGTAGATTATACGCCGGTGAATATCTATCCCAATAATCCTCTGGAACTTGACCTGAACAATGTAAACAGCGGCCGGCTGGCTCCTCATGGCGAACACTGGTATTCGCTGCGGCGAGATGATTTGGATGAAGATTTGATTGAGGATATGGCGTTGACCATGTTCTTTACTCCCCGCACCGGCTACACGAGTCACTACGTTAATTTTGAATTATTCCCGGCCAGCCAATATCATGTGTGGGAGCGGGGCGATGCCGACTATATGGCCCACTTTGGCGATGGCGCGTGGGTTTCCAGAGATGAGGATCCCAATACCGGCGAGCGCCTTTGGTCCGGTTCGTTGGTTGATGGCGATCGTTATCTCATTAAAGTCACCAACGGCACTGTGGATGTAATAGACTATTACTTGTTCCCGGATGATGTGGAAAATGCCGAATTGGGCAATCCTACCCTTCACCAGGCCGACGATACTGCCGGGCGCGTGTCCCAACCGGAAGCTTCGCCGCCCACCCGCCCGATGCAGCCGCCGGTCCCCGGTGAATCCCCTCCCGAATCTATCCCGCTCAAAATTGGCACCACCAAAGGCACGTTGGACGCCGGTGAGGAAATTTGGTACGAATTTTACTATCGAGATTCCTACAACGACACCACACCCCAACATGATTTCATCTTTTACCTGACCAACACCCCTTTGGACGACATCCGCGCCCGCCACGCCGATTTTGCCATATATCCCGCCGACCAACTGCAAATTTGGACACGCGGCACAACAGACGAACTTGAACCATTAGGTACCAGCGCTACCTCTCCCAACGAGACCAAAGATGTAAAAAGTCTACAGGTATTGTGGCGGGGCCAATTGATGGAAGAACACACTTATTACGTTAAAATATACAATCACGATATTGGACCCCTTGAATACGAGCTTGAAATACAAGGCGGGCCGTAAAAGGCAGGCTGCCGCAAGAATCACAAGAACCCCCATTAAACGATAGTGGGGGTTCTTGTGTTGGCAACTTTGAACGGTCAACTAACTTTGAACGGTCAACTATTTAAAGAGCCTGGCCAAAACAGAGAGGATAATACTAAGCACAAGGCTAATGATGAGCATACTGGTGAGGGGAGCATAGAAGCGAAATCCTGGCCGCTCGCCCCGGATGTCACCGGGGAGATAGCCAAACCAACTGAATTTATCGGCAAAAAACCATAGCCCCAGGCCAAGAACCACCAGCAACACGCCTATGGCAACGATGATTTTCCCTACGCTTGCCATATCCTCTTTATCGAGCAATCAAACACTTTTCCGGTTAGCATTTTAGCATCACGGCGTAAAGTACCGCCTAATGACTTCCCGTTTTTCCCAGGGATAGATCAAGGGATCGCGGCCCAGTTGTTGGGCCGGCGCGTCGAGGGGCTGGCGGGTGAAGGGAGCATCTTCGGCTTCGGCATCACCGGCTTCGGCGTCAGGATCGGCCTCTTGCACCACGCTTTCTTCGGATTCGGCCTCGCTTTCCAACTCCAAAGGGTCGCCTTCCATAGCCAGGCGTTCTTCTTCGGTGGGCTGTTCGTCTTGCTCTGTTTCACTCTCAATGGGGTTGTCATCCATTGTGTCGTCTTGCGGAGAAGCGGGGCTTTGTTCGGTTTGTAGGGGATCGGGCGCGGGAATATTTTCCTCGGCCACTTCTTTGTACTCGGCCACTTCAGCCGGCGAATCTTCAATTTCCTCCAAAACCCGGGCTAGCTCTTCCAGAGACTGGCCGGCTTGCAGCAGGTCGTCATTGTCCAGGGCGGCGCTGCCGGCTTGCAGGGGATCGGTGATGCTGGGAGCAATGTTGCCAATTTTGTCGGCCGCTTCCTGTAATAGATTGCTCAACTCGGCCCGCGCTTCTGGTGAGAGGTTATCCAATTGATCGGCCAGGCGGCGCAAATTTTGAGCGGCCCGCTCCAGGTCATTATCGTCAATGGCTTCGGCAATGGAATGGGTGACGGCATGGTCGCGCAATACGTCGGCCAAAATTCGCAGGGCGGTTTGAAAATCCTCTTCGTGCATCGGGTCTGTTTGCACGTCTTCCGGGGCAATGGATTGAGCCAGCGGCGGATTTTCCGAAGGCAGCACCTCGCTGGCGCTTGGTTCTTTCCAGGTGGCGGGCAGGTCGGTTGGATTGACCTGCGGAATCCGTGGCGCCAGGGAGTCAATCATCAGTAGGGCGCCCAGTATCGCGGCAACGGCAATAAGGGCTTGTATTTCCACCCACAGGGTCCGGTTGACAAGAGGCACCCCCCGGCGCAGGGTGGCAGTGATTTCTTCGGTTTCCTGTAAAAGATGCTGCTCCACCGGATTGTGGGTTTGGGGCGTATCACTTATTTCAAGGGCCGTGGTTAAACGGGTTTGCAGTTCCAGGCGATCATCCAAACGGCACGCAATGCGTTTGCGGCTAATGGGGCGGCTAGACCAGAGCAAAGAAAGTAAGACAATGAGGAGCATGGGCAGCGTCCAATAATACCAGCGCACTTCCCAGTTTAGCCACAGGTAACCGGCCATAAAAATGGTGGGGACGAGCAGGGCTAACCAGGCGGCGCGGATCACCCAGTGGGCGGCCCGGCGTAACCAAAAGGCGGTTTGAAGTTGTTGCAAGGATTTTAAGAAGAGAGGTTGGGTTTCGGCGGTCATGTCAATTCTACCTCAAGGGGAGTGGCACTCAGGCGATTGAAGAGCCGGCGCAGGCCGTTGAACAGTAAAATGGCAATGCCTACGGTCACCAAGGCGTAAGCCAGCATCCGCTGGCGTTGAGCCGATTGTTGCAACAGTTCAATGCCATGTTGGGCGGCGGTTTGATTACCTAGGGATTGCAGCAAAACGGTGGCCTGGTAGATTTCACGTTCTGCTTCAAAAAAGCGCAACGTGTTCAGCATTGCCTCACCCTGGCTCAATTGGTCGAGCGCCTCCAGGCCAATGTTGGCCCGGTGGATGTGATTTTGAATTTCGGGGATACGCTCTAGGTACCCTAGTTGTTGGTAAGCAGCAATGGCGGCGTGGCCCAGTTCAATAGCCTGGACGTAATTACCGGCCTGGATGGCCGCCCGAGACTGGTCGGCAAAGGCGGCGGCGCTGTGGCCTTGATGAATACGGGTCAGGAGGGACTCGGCTGCGGCCAGCGTGTCGGTTTGCTCCGTTGTTTGGAGTAAAGTGATGATGGCGCTTAGTTCAGTTTCGGCATCGGTATAGGCGCCTTTATTGACCAATTCGATGACCCGGCTCAAGTCGTAAGCGTAAATTGCGTTGATCTGCCAGCGTCCATCAAAATATTGGGGCAGATAATCCAGCCATTCGGCTTCCAATTCATCAGCCGGGATGTTGTAGGCAGACTCCAGGGCGCTGCGATAACCAGGCTCGTTGGCCGTTGTTTTGATGAAGGTTATAAAATTGGCCAGGCCGTAGCGGTCAATCAAAAAGGAAACCATAGAGAACGCCTGGGGATAAGCTACCTGGGGGTCGCCATAAAATTTTTGCGCGTCGTCCAATTCGGCCCAGGTTAAGAGGCGTTGCTGCTCATAAGCCTGGCGCAGTAAATCTTGTTTTTTTTCGGTTTTTTCGTTTGGCTTTTCCAGATACTGGGCAATACCTTCCTGAAAGCCGGTGTTGAGTTTGCCGTTTGATAGCGCGGAAGCAAAAAGATGGGTGATTTCGTGGCGGATGTTGTTGGTCAGGTCTTCCTCGGCCCAACCCTCGGTGCGGGGCAAGGCCAGGGCTATTTCTTCTGTATCGTTCATGGAGTGGGCCACCACCCCGCCCGACTCCCTGGCCAGGGGATTGACCTGAAAGTAGCTCTCTTCGGTGGGGAAGAGGCGCAGGTTAAGGGGTGTTTGCAATTCAATGTTGAAAACAGCAGCCAAGTCGGTGTAGATTTCATCAACAAGGGTAGCGTAGTATTCGGCGGGAGCAAGGCCGCAGGCGGGGCAATCCACCGGCTGTCCTTCTAGTGTGACGCCCTGGGCGTAAACAATGATGAATTTTTCGGTGGGTAGTTCTTGCCAGTCAAGCGTGGGCAGCGGACCTTCTGGTGGGTCTTGGGCGTAGGCCGGGCCGGTCAACCACAGCCCGAGCGCGGCCAGGCATAACAGAGGTAAAAACTTCTTGAACAAGGTCATTCTTCCTTCTCGATGTGACCGTAAGGGTCAAACAATAAAAAAGGGGAGATATTTTCATTTTTCCCCTTTCGTAACCATTGGTATTATACCAGAGAGTGAAAAATATAAAACTTGGCGGCTGAGAAATTTATGGTTATGATCGCCCCAGTTTGACCTCTTCCAGGGCTTCCAGATGGTCTTGTAGGGTACGTACTTCTTCATTCACTTCAGCCGACAGGCGACTATAATCGGCCACATGGTCGGTAGATTGGCTGGTGAGTAGCTGCGAATAGATAGTGCCCAGGGAGGCAAGGGTGCTCTCGATTTTTATCTCAGCCTGCCGCATGGTGTTTTGCAGCCGTTGCAGGGTGACGAGTTGGTTTTTACGGTTGGCCAGGGTGCGGGCCAGTTCGGCGCGAAGGGTTTCGTCTGTTTCACCCGCCAGTTGAGCCTCCAGTTTTTCAATGGAGTCGGGAACCGTTTCCAAATCCTGGCGAATGACGCGGTTTTGTTGAAAGCGGTCAATCCGGGTAGCCATCTCCTCGATAGCTTGGGTCCACTCCTGAATCTGGTTTGATAAATCTTGCAGCCGGGCCTGGCTGTGCGGGTCGGCAGTGGCCTGGATATAGGCTTCGATTTGTTCTTTGTAAATGCGGGCTTTGTCCAGATGAGCCTGAATGGCCGGGCTAACTTGATGTTTTTGGGTGCGGGCCGGTTCTACCGCGGCCGGTTGCTCCCTGGATTCTTGCCTGGCCTCTTCTTCCCCAGCTTCTTCTTCCTCATCTTCTTCTTCGCCCAGCAGGAGGTTGGCCGCATCTTGGATCATGGGCAAGCCCATAATGAAGAAGGCAGGGATCAAAAACCAGGGCCAAAACTCACCCGACATGATTCCTGTAAACAGGTTGATGGCCGCTAGCATAATAACGACGTTAATTTGGCCGCGGTATTTTTTTAAAAAACGATGCCAGTCTGGTCTGTGATGTTGTCTCATAAAACGGGCTCTGTTTGGTCTATGTCTGTTCATGTCGCCTTCACTTTTGTTTTTGTTTCTACTAGCTCCCGCAGTGAAGTAAGCTGCTCGCGTACGGCAGCCTCACCCGTGCCGCCGGGAATCGCGCGTCGGTCGGCGGCATGTTTGAACGTGAGCCACTCGTAGACCTCATGGTCAAAAAGTTGGCTGAATTGTTGATAGGCGGTCAAGGGAAATGAGTCAAGCGATTGTTCCAGGGCGAGGGCCTGCTGTACAATTTGGCCTACCAGGTGATGCGCCTCGCGGAAGGACATCCCTTTGCCGGCCAGGTAATCGGCCAGTTCCGTGGCCAGCATGGTGCTGTCCATCGCTTCGTAGATGCGGGCCTCATTGACTTTGAGGGTGGCAATGACGCCCGTGGCAATGGGCAGAGTCATGTTGAGCGTATCCACTGTATCAAAGAGAAGTTCTTTGTCTTCCTGTAGATCTTTGTTGTAGGTTGAGGGCATGCCTTTGAGCATGGTCAGCAGGCCGGTCAACGCGCCAACCACCCGCCCAGTTTTGCCCCGGATTAGTTCCAGCGAGTCGGGATTCTTTTTCTGGGGCATAATGCTGGAGCCGGTGGCGTAGGCATCGTCAATCTCCACAAAGCCAAATTCCTGGCTGCTGTAGATGATCAAATCCTCGGCCAATCGGCTAAGATGGATTTGCAGCAGGCCGGCCCAACTGAGGAATTCCACCAGGTAATCCCGGTCGCCCACGGCGTCCATGCTATTAGCCGAGATGGCGGCAAAGCCCAGCTCAGCGGCCAGAAATTGGCGGTCAAGGGCAAAGGGATTGCCGGCCAGGGCGGCGCTGCCCAGGGGCAGCACGTCCACCCGGCAGGTCAGGTCGTCCAGCCGTTCTTTATCGCGTTGCAGCATCCAGGCGTAGCTGAGCAGCCAGTGAGACAGGCGCACCGGTTGAGCCTGCTGTAAATGGGTGTAACCGGGCATAATCACATCAATGTGTTCATCGGCTTTGGCCAGAATAGCCTGTTGTAGATTGGTCAGATGGGTTCGGAGCGCGACGATTTGCCGTTTCAACCACAGCCGGGTATCGGTAGCCACCTGGTCGTTGCGCGATCGCCCCGTGTGCAGCTTACCCGCCGCCTCGCCAACCAACTCTTTAAGGCGGCGTTCTACCGCGGTGTGGATGTCCTCGTCGCCGTCTTTTAACACAAAACGATCCTGGGAAAATTCGGCTCGAATTTGCGCCAATCCATTTTGTAGTGCGTCGGCTTCGGCCTGGGTAATAACTCCGGCGCGGGCCAATGCTCTGGCATAGGCCACGCTGCCGTCTAGGTCGGCTTCCCAAAGGCGAAGGTCAAAATAGATACTGTCTTGAAATTGGCGCATGAGCGCGTTGGTAACGCCGCTAAAGCGGCCTCCCCAGAGTTGGGTCATTTGAGTCTCAAATCCAGTAAAAAATTCGGAATGGTTCATAAAACACAAGAATTAATTTTACACTTTCGACGAACGACCAATGACCAACGACAAGAAAATGGCGGACATCCGGCTATTTTTGTTCGTCAATGGTCGTTTGTCGTTCGTCAGGTGAAAAAGCGTCAACAGAGTTATGAATCATCCCAAAATTTCAAAGCTATACCGCGCATGTTTACTCCTGCGTCATGGCGGTTTTGTATTTGTATTTGAGAGGCGCAAAAGGTTAATCTCGTTTGAACTTGCTGTAATCCGGCTCCTCATACAGGCCACGCCTGACCCCCTCGATGTCCAGCATGGCTTCTACTTTCATAGGCAGGCCAAAGAGTTTGATGAAACCTTCCGCATCTTTTTGGTCGTAAACATCTTCTTCGCCAAAGGTGGCAAAATCTTCGCGGTAGAGGCTGTAGGGCGACCGGCGCCCGGCCAGGATGACGCTTCCTTTGTACAGTTTTAGGCGGACGGTGCCGGTCATATTGCGCTGGGTGGCGTTGACAAAAGCGTCAAACGCTTCCCGCAGGGGTGTATACCATTGGCCGTTGTAAACCAGCTCCGCGTATTTGAGGGCAATTTGTTGTTTGTAATGGAGTGTTTCTTTGTCCAGGCACAACTGCTCCAGGGCTTGATGCGCTTCCAACAAAATGGTGCCGCCGGGGGTTTCGTACACGCCCCGGCTTTTCATCCCCACCAGCCGATTTTCGACAATGTCAACCCGGCCAATACCGTGCCGCCCGCCGAGTTGGTTCAATTTACCCAGCAAGCTGATTGGCCCCATGGCCACGCCGTCAATCTTTTTGAGAACGCCTTCTTGAAAATCAAGCTCCACGTATTCTGGCTGATCAGGCGCATCTTCCGGCTCAACGGTGAGTTGGTACATCTCTTGCTCCGGCTCTTGCCAGGGGTCTTCCAGGATACCGCCTTCGTGGCTGATGTGCCAGATGTTGCGGTCCCGGCTATAGATGGATTTGCCAGTAGCTGCCACCGGCACGTTGTACTCAACGGCGTAATCCAGGGCGTCCTCTCGAGAAACAATATTCCACTCGCGCCAGGGGGCGATGACGTGCAGTTTGGGGTTGAGGGCCTGATAGGTCAATTCAAAGCGCACTTGGTCGTTTCCCTTGCCGGTGGCCCCGTGGCTCACCGCATCGGCTCCCTCGAGGGCGGCAA
Source organism: Anaerolineae bacterium (assembly GCA_016931895.1). Classification (NCBI taxonomy): domain Bacteria; kingdom Bacillati; phylum Chloroflexota; class Anaerolineae; species Anaerolineae bacterium. Next base: position 21,238 of record JAFGDY010000315.1, on the reverse strand, counting down.
TTTCAACCTGCCGCCGGGCAATGAGCGGCCGAGCAAAGCTGGTGCCCAGCAGATATTTGCGCTCATACACCGCGCCGGCTCGCACGGTGGGGAAAATGTATTGGGTGATGAACTCTTCCCGCAGGTCTTCCACGTAGCACTTGCCGGCGCCGGAGGCCAGAGCTTTTTCTTCCAGGCCGTCCAGTTCTTCGGCCTGGCCCAGGTTGGCGCACATACAGATGACCTCGCAGCCGTAATTGTTTTTTAGCCAGGGCACAATAATGCTGGTATCCAATCCGCCAGAATAGGCCAGCACTACTTTTTTTATTTGAGGGGCGATTTTTTGTTCTTTTTGATTTTTAGCCATTTTTTCTCCAGGGGGTTCAAATTAGAAATTAGAAATTGAAAGCAGGCTGTGGACTCCGCTTTCAATTTCTAATTCTTATTTTCTATTTTGTTTTGCTATAACTTACGGCGCAGGTTGTCCATTCGCCGCACCAGGAGGGCGGCTAAACTGGTCAAACCCAGCAACTCCTTGCCCGTAATGGGTTCATCAACGTTTTCATCCGAAGGGGCGGTGAGCAACAGGTAAGCGGTTCCGGCTCCCAGCACCGCGCCAATGAGCGCGCCAATCAAAATACTACGTTTAAGTTTTTTTTCCAGGTTCATAAAAATTACTCCCCTCAAGTTTGAGTTTTACCCGACCGCGGCCACAAGTTATGCCAGCCAAGGATTTTCAAATCTCTAAAATCAAACATCAAAAACCCAAAAGCAACGATAGCGGCTAAAGACAAAATTACATCCGAAAAACCTTGATGCCGGATTAAGGTGGTGGGATGAATCACCCCATCCTGGTAAATCCCCCGCACGCTTAACCATTCTCCTTTGGCAAAGGTGGGGGGAGTGTCCAGGACAAATGGAGTGTCGAATTCTTCAATGGTCAACGGTTCAGCCACAATCACCTCGCTAAAGCATAGTTCAACGCTCTGCCCTTCAAAAGCGGGTGGATTGAGGACAAAGCCCAAAAAGTAGGCGTTGCGCTCAATCATCCATTCTCGAAAAAACAAAGGCAGGATCAGGGCCATGATGAGCAGAGCCGCAGCGCCCTCTACTCGCTTGCGGGTTAGTTGCAGCGAAATCGCCGGCGGGCGTTGGCGTTGGCTCAAGGCAATCCCTATGGCCAGGGCCGAAACAATCAACAGAAATGTGGCAAAACCACCTTCACTATTCCAGCCGTTTAGCGGCTTGCCAAAATAAAATGGATAAAAGGTGGTGCTGCCGCATCCCACCCAGCCTTCCAGATCGTCCAGCAACAAATGAGCAATTGCGCCGGCCAGAATCAGGACAAAAGCGCGGCAACAGTTTTTTCCTGCTGCTGGCATAAGCAGGGCTATTGTTCCGGCCAGGAGGGCCACGATGAGCAGGCTGTGAAACGGGATGAAGTAGGTGAAGGTGGAGATCGCCGGCCAATCCAGCACATCAACCAAGATAATGGTGAAGCGGGTAGCATCCGGCAGAAGTGCGCCTAATAATAGGTAACGCACATCCACCCATCGCCTTAAACCCGGATTCAAGCGCAGGGTAGTGTGCGTGGCAAGATAAGTTGTCCCAAGATGTGTCACCCAATCTGGCAAGTTGAAATATTAACTCGAAAAATTATTTACTTTGCGCCCCAAATTATAGTACACAACGGTTAAAAAGAGAAGCGTCAACATCTCTCCTGGTAAGCAGCGAGTCGCCGTTAAAACTAGCAAAACCCTAGCCATTAAGCGGTAGGGTTTTGATGGGACCATACCCAATGTAAATTCAACCTGCTTCTATGCGGTTGATGATCATCTCCCAAGTAGCCGGAGTCTAAAATTCAATTCCTGGCTGGGCTTTAAGGCCTTCCTGGTAGGGGTGCTTAATCTCTTGCATCTCAGTAACTAAATCCGCATACTCAATCAGGGCTGCCGGGGCGTGACGCCCGGTGATGATGAGGTGCAGCATAGGAGGTTTATTGGCTTTGAGCCATTCAATCACGGCGTTTGTATCCAGCCATTCGTAGTGGAGGGGATAGGTAAACTCATCTAAAATCAAAAGGTCATAGTTACCGCGGGCGATGCGTTCTTGGGCCAGTTGCCAGCCGTGGATCGCTCTGGCCTCGGTTTGATCCATATCTTGACTGACCCAGGTGAATCCATCGCCGGTGGAAATCCAGTCAATGCCCATTTTTTCGCCGGCTTTGATTTCGCCAAAGCGGGCTTTTTCGTGTTTGAGAAATTGGATGACCCCCACTTTCATCCCCCGGCCCCAGGCGCGGAGCATGGCGCCCAGGGCGGCAGTGGTTTTGCCTTTGCCCTGGCCGGTGTTAACGATGACCAGCCCTTTTTCCCGGCGGGCCTGGCGGTTTAGATGCGGTAGTGGCACCCCATACTCCTTTTGTTCTCCCACGCCGCAGTGGTAACAATAATGGCCGCGCGAACAGCGTTACGCAGGCCAACCAGCCCGTCGGTAAGGCGGGAGGCGCGGTAGAAGTTTTCAATCTCCACTTCCAGGTGGCGGAGTTCGCTCATGGCTCGTTTCAGGCGGGGGGTGGTGCGTACCAGGCCCACGTAGTTCCACATAATGTTTTTGATGGCCGTCATATCTTGGCTGATGAGGGCCGGGTCCGGTGGGTCGAGACCGGTATCCTGCCAGGGAGGGATATCGGCCAGATCAGGCGGGGCTTGCCGGCCCAGCTTGCGTTCAATAATGCGCTGCGCCGCGCGGTAGCCCCAGGTGACGCCTTCCAACAGCGAGGCGCTGGCCAGGCGATTGGCTCCATGCACGCCGGTGCAAGCCACTTCGCCTACCGCGTAAAGATTGTTGATAGTGCTTTGCCCCCACTTATCCGTCCAAACGCCGCCGCCAAAATAGTGCGCCGCAGGCACCACCGGCACCAAATCGCGGGTAATGTCTACCCCCTGCGCCAGGCAGCTTTCGTAAATGTTAGGAAATTTTTCTTGAATTTTATCTACCGGGATGTAAGAGCGCAGATCCAGGTATAGATTATGCACGTCTCGTTCTAGCATTTCCTGGTGCATGCTGCGGGAAACCACATCACGGGGGGCCAGGTCTTTCCACTCCGGGTCGTATTTTTGCATGAACGGCTCGCCGTTTTCATCTACTAAACGCGCTCCTGCGCCGCGCACGGCTTCGGAGATGAGGAAGTGCGGGGCCGGCGGACGGTAAAACGTGGTCGGGTGAAACTGCACAAATTCACAGTTGATCACTCGCGCTCCGGCTCGATAAGCCATGGCCAGGCCGTCTCCCCGCGCCCCGGAGGGATTGGTGGAGCGTAGGAAAATTTGGCCCAGGCCACCGGTGGCCAAGATGGTTTTTTGGGCCAGACAACGAATTACTTTTTCTCTTGCCTGGTCCAATACATAGGCTCCCACACACGAGTGTGGCTCGTAGATAGCCAGCCGGTTCCGGGAGTGGTGGGCCGGTGTGAGCAAGTCAACCGCAGTATGGCCGGTGAGAAATGTAACCCGGGGGTGTTTGGTCAAGATTTTGAGCAATTCTAGCTCGATGGCCCGGCCGGTGGCGTCGGTGGCGTGCAAAATGCGGGCGGCGGAGTGGCTGCCTTCCCGGATCATGGCCAACTCCCCATCCGAGGTGCGGTCAAAGGGGACGTTCACTTTGTCAATCAAAATTTGCCGCACCAGGTCCGGCCCTTCTTGAGCCAAAATCGCAACCGCCTCCGGGTTGCAGTGTCCCGCCCCGGCCCGATTCAAGTCTTCAATCAGCAATTCCGGCGAATCGTCGGCACCGCGATAGATAATGCCTCCCTGGGCATAGTAGGTGTTGGTTTCCAGGGGTTTCCAGGTACGGGTGGCCACCGTCACCTGGACCCCGGCGTCGGCCAATTGCAGGGCGGCGGTGCCGCCGGCAATGCCGCAGCCAATGATCAGCACTTCGGTTTCAATATAGTCGTTAGTCATTTTTTATCCAATCGCTATCATCCGCTCCACAGATTTGGCGGCCCGGACACGGATATCTTCCGGCACCTCAATCACATAGCGGTTTAATATGAGGGCATTGAGCGTATCTTCCAGGGTAATTTCATTCATGTGAGGGCAACGCACGCTGCATAGCCGCAACATTTCTTTATCGGGGTTAGCGGCGGCAATATTGTCGCCCATGGCGCACTCGGTGAGCAGCAGGTATTGCGGTTTATCGGTTTGTTGCACAAATTTGATCATGGCCGACGTGCTGGCCGAAAAATCGGATGCCTCAACCACCTGGGGTGGACATTCCGGGTGGGCCAAAATGGCCACATCCGGGAATTGTCGCCGCACGTTTTGAATATCCTGCACGGTAAACTTTTCGTGGACTTCACACCGACCATGCCAGCCAATCATTTGATAATCCAGAGTAGGATCAATGGCATTGCCGAAGCCGGGGAAGATAATGTGTTTGCCGGTTTCCTTGGCCACATTCCGGGCCAGATACTCATCGGGCAAAAAGATAACGGTATCGCTGTTCAGAGATTCAACCACAGCGGCGGCATTGCTTGACGTGCAGCAAATGTCGCACTCGGCTTTAACGTCGGCGTAGGTGTTGACATACGTTACCACCGGCACGCCGGGAAATTGGGCTTTAAGCTGCCGCACATCTTCCGCCGTAATGCTGGCGGCCAGGGAACAGCCCGCTTTTTCGGCAGGCAGTAGCACGGTTTTTTCCGGGTTGAGAATTTTGGCGGTTTCGGCCATAAATTTAACCCCGCAAAAGACAATGATGTCTTTGTCGGTGGTAGCCGCTTTGCGGGCCAATTCCAGGGAGTCGCCGGTGAAATCAGGGATGGAGTGGAAGAGGGCCGGTTCCATGTAATTATGCCCCAGAATCACCGCGTTTTTCTCTTTTTTCAGTTGGTTGATTTGATAAGCCAATTCTGCCTTGTAGCGCAATTCAACATCGGGCACCACTTTGTTCAGTTTGGCCTTCATTTGTTGGTAAGTTGCTTCAACGCTCATTTTGATTTTACCTCACTCTCTGTGTGACTGCCGACTGCCATAATTTTTTTCTGCGGCCGGTGGTCAATGGTCATTTGAGTAATAGACTGATATCCAATGCTTTTACCGAGTGGGTCAAGGCCCCCACCGAGATGTAATCCACTCCGGTTGCGGCGATGCCGGCCACGTCATCCAGGCTCACGTTCCCCGATGCTTCCAGGGGAGTGCGGCCATTGGCTGTTTGCACGGCCTGACGCATTTCGGCCAGGCTCATGTTATCAAGCAAAATGCGGTCCACTCCCAGGGTCAAGGTTTCTTGTAATTCGGCCAATGTTTTTACTTCCACCTCAATAGCCCGGCCTTGTAGGTCTTTTTCCCGCACGCGTTGAACGGCTGCGGTGATGCTCCCGGCGGCGGTAATATGATTATCTTTGATGAGTACCATATCGTACAATCCCAAACGATGATTTTGGCCACCGCCCAGCCGCACCGCCCACTTATCCAACAAACGCAGGCCGGGAGCGGTTTTGCGGGTGTCAAGAATGACGGCCTTTGTGCCCGATACCGTCTGGACAAATTGGTGCGTCAGCGTGGCTATGCCCGACATCCGTTGCAGCAGATTCAACGCCACCCGCTCCCCACTCAGCAGCGCCAGGCCTGGACCGCTTACCGTGGCTATAATTGTCCCGGTTTCTACGGCCTCGCTGTCGGCAAGGTGAGCCGTAAACTGCACGCGCTCGTCAAGCAGGCCAAAGGTAAGTTGAACCACGGCCAGGCCGGCCACAATCCCGTCGGCTTTGGCCATCAATTGGCCCTGAAGCCAGATATCGGGAGCGATAATGCAGTCGGAGGTTACATCGCCGTCGCCAATATCTTCGGCCAGGGCGTTTTGGATGATGGGTTTAATCTGTGATAGGATATTGTTTGTCATGGATCATTATGATAAATAGTGTTAATTATACACTAACTATAGCCTGAAAAAAACAAATGTCAAATTTAGGGGCCGGATTTTGGCCAGCGGCCCCTGACCAGGATTTTGGCGGCAATAAGACCCAGGCAAATCATTGCTACGCTTAACCCCACGCAAATATCGGCGATCCGCAGGGCGCGTTCGATGGCGGCGGCGTTGAGTTTCGCCTGGCCTCCCGCCAATTCATAAACCCCGCGTTTGTTTAAGGTGACCCGCAGCGCCCCGGCCATGGCGCTCATTGTCCAACCCGCGTTGGGGCTGGCGGTTTGATGGCGCTGGCTCAACATCGTTTGGACGGCATTGCCGGCATCCTCGCGGGCCAGCCAGGCCGCCCCAACCAGCAGCCAGCCGGCCAGCCGGGCCGGAAGCCAATTGAGCGCGTCGTCCAGCCGGGCCGGAAATTTGCCCAACTGCTCAAACTCCGGCGTGCGATACCCCCACATAGCATCGGCCGTATTGACAAAACGATAGGCCCAAGCCCCAGGCAAACCCGCCCCGGCATAAGCCAGCAGGGGGGCGGCCAGGCTATCTGTGAGATTCTCGGCCAGCGATTCAATGGCTGCTCCGGCGATTTCGGCCTCGCTGAGTTGATCCGTATCCCGGCTGACCAGGTGACAGCTTAACAAGCGTCGTGCTTCAACCAAATCTTCATTAGCTAAGGCTTTAGCAACCTGGCTTACGGCTTGCCGCAGGCCACGGTAGGCAAAAACAGGCTTGAGAAATAAGGGCTGAAGGATAAAGGTGGACAGATGAAGGGGGAATGGCCTTATTTTGTTCGTTACCAGATTTAATTTAGGAATGAGCAAAGGCATTTGTTTTTTTTCAATAAGACCGAACGGCAGGGCAAAAAGGCCAATCCCGGCCAAAGTCCAAAAAGTGCCAAACCAAAATTGACTTCGCATAGTTAGAGAATTATTTAACCCCAACCTTTTGCCAAAAGTTAACCATTGTCCCATCAACATCAAAGGATGAAAGCGGTTGGGTGGATCGCCAAAGGCCAGGTCCAAAAATAGGGCCAGGAGGATAACAATTACTCGAAACATGTCATAACCTTCTCCATAGGAATTCCATAATTCTTCCACAAGTGCTTCATATTGTTGGGGTAGAATAAGCTCAGTAGGACATCATAAATGTCAAGTCAAAAGCTTCCCTCTTTAGGGAAGAAAAGTATTTGGAGAATAGTTAATTTAATGGAGGTATCACCATGTTAAAGAAAATTTTGATTGGTAGTTTGTTGGTTCTATTACTCGGCCTCATCGTGGTAGTTGCTTATGATCATGGTGCCAGCGCCAGCGCAAATGAACAAACCTATGGGCAAGGTTGGCGTGGGGCAGAGGACGAATCCAACCAGTTTGCCGAGTCTCGCGGGCAGCAGGGTGGTAAACGTGGTTCTGGACAGCCAGGTGCCGGTCGGATGGGAGCGGGTCGGGATAACGAGCGTAATGGTCAAGGCAACCTGGACCAGCGTGGAAATGGCAGTAATGACCCATTACCCCCCGCCCCCAGTGATGAACCGCTCACCGAAGCCGAGATTCAGGGCCTCCTCAAAGCTTTGGACGATGAGTACCACGCCTGGGCTGTCTACGACCAGGTGATAGCAGATTTTGGTCAGGTGAAACCCTTTACTAATATTCAAAGGGCCGAAGCGCAACATATTGCTGCCCTGGTCAACCTTTTTGAACGATATGACGTGCCTGTGCCGGATAATTCGTGGGTTGGCCATGTTGAGAGTTTTGACAGTGTGCAGGCTGCGTGCGCGGCCGGCGTCGAGGCTGAAATTGCCAATGCGGCCCTTTACAATGAACTCTTTACCACCACCGATCGCACCGATATTTTAACCGTATATCAGGCCTTGCAACGCGCCTCAACGGAAAAGCACTTGCCTGCCTTCCAGCGGTGTGCGCAATAACAGCATCAGTTCCTGAGAGTTCCCCTGGAAGTAAGTTTCTAGGGGAACTCATCCCTACCCTATATTTGCAACAAGGAAACAAAAATGAACGGCAAAAATCGTTTCAACTTCTGGCTTGACCTCAGTGCTTTGCTGGGTTTTATCATCACCGCCCTGACCGGGCTACTGCTATGGCTGGTTTTGCCTCACGGGCGCGGTAGTGACTACCTGACTTTTCTTAGCCTGACCCGATCTACCTGGGTGGATATTCACGATTGGGTTGGTTTAGGCACGTTGATCATTTTGGGTGTGCACATTGTTATTCACTGGAAGTGGATCAAGGTAGTTGGCCAGCGTTATTTTACCAAAGTGGCCCATCAGTCCCGGCTCAACTTTTCGCTAAATAGTCTGTTGTTTACAGTTTTCTTTTTGGTCAATCTGTCTGGCCTAGTGGCCTGGTTGATTCTACCGGCAGGTGGTTTCCAGGGGGGACGCAATCCTTACTATGGCGTCACCTGGTTTGGACTTGATCATCACGTCTGGAATGACATCCATCGGACGGGCGTGGCGATGATATCTGTGGCTGCTCTCCATATCGTTTTACACTGGCATTGGATTATGCTTACGGCCAAACGTTACGCCGCCAGTATGATGATGCCGGCCTACAAGAACTCGACCCGTCCTGAACCGGTTTAATCTACCAAAGTCCAAGCAGTTACTTGGGTATACAAATCATCCAAATCAACGCCTTTTTTCTCAAGAATCTCGCTCAGTTTTTCACCGGCAAAAATGTCAACCTCTCTTGGTTCCCACGAGGGGTTAAGCAGTTGCGGATGTTTTTTCAGTACGTATTCAAATTCAGGCGCTATCACGTGCAATTTAACGTTGTAAAATTGTACCGGCTCTGGCTGAAGCCAAGCCCGGGGAAAACAGAGATAGCCTTTTTCGCCGTTATGAGACCACTTTGCTTCAATGGCAAGTTCAAGATGGCCTAGGTGAATCTTGAACCCACTTTTGGTCACCCGTAAGTCGCCGTTAGCCAGTTTTTCGGGTTGCCAACCTTGGGCAACAAACAGCGCGCTCAATTGAGGGATTAAGGTGTGAAGATTTTCGGTGAGGTAATCAAGGTCTTGGTGTTCTCTCAACAAATGACCTTGGTATATGTCCAGGGTAAAGCCTCCCCAGATATACGAGGTTACACCCAACCGGGCTGACAACGCTTCAACAAGACTCATAGCGGTCAGGTAGATTCTATTTTTTTCAGATAGGTCCATTTTGCTCTGGTTGATACTGCCAAACAATATGTTCCACGGCCGCCATATCCAAATGCGCTCGCACATGATCGGCCAGGCGATTGTAGGCTTGCTGGCGATCAAAGACCTGCCCCGCTCCCTGCCAGCCCAAACTGCGCAGCCAGGCGTGACGCAGGGCGTCGTTGTCAAAAAGGCCATGCAGGTAGGTGCCCCAGATACGCCCGTCCGGGTTGAGGGCGCCGTCACGGTGACCTTCGTTGCCTCGACCTATCCGGCACAATGAATGTAGTAGCGACGAGTCTGTAGGTTGGCTGCGCCCTATATGAATTTCATAGCCTTGCAGGGGGGTGCCGCGCAGGGCGGCCAAAGGGCCAACTTCGGCCTGCAAGGTGGCTTGCACTTGAACCGTATGTTTGTCTCCCGCAAAGACGGTTTCTACAGGCAGCAGGCCCAGGCCCGGCGAGCGCGTGCCCGGCGCAGCTTCTACCCCCTGGGGGTCTAAAAGAGATTGGCCCAACATCTGGTAGCCGCCGCAAATGCCCACCACCGGCCTGCCGTTGTGAGCCAGTTTAATAATTTGTTCGGCCAGGCCGGATAGGCGCAGCCATTCCAGGTCGGCCAGCGTCATTTTGCTGCCCGGTAAAATAACGGCATTGGGTGCGCCTAAAGTCTCTAATCGTTCCACAAAACGGACTTGCACGCCCGGTTCGGTAGCCAGCGGGTCAAAGTCATCAAAATTGGAAATGCGCGGCAGCCGGATAACGGCAATATCCAGGGGGGATACATCTGCATTCTGCCATTCTGCCAACCTACCCTGCTCATCCAACGCTACCGAGTCTTCCGCCGCTATCCCAATGTGGGGCAAATATGGAATCACGCCCAGAGTGGGCGTATTAAAAGCCCATTCCTGGAGCATCTGCAACCCATTCCCCAACAGGCTGAGGTCGCCCCGGAATTTGTTGAGGACAAAACCTTTGACCAGCGCCCGTTCCGCCGGTTCCAGCAAAACCATTGTACCCACCAGCGTGGCAAACACGCCGCCACGATCAATATCGCCCACCAGCAGCACCGGGGCCTGGGCATATTGGGCCACTTTAAGGTTGACAATATCGCCTTCTTTGAGGTTGATTTCGGCGGGGCTGCCCGCGCCTTCCATTATTACCAGGTCGTAACGTTGGCGCAAACGGTCCAACGCGGCAGTGACGTGCTGCCACAGGGTTGGTTTTAAACTGTGCCAATTTCCAGCGTCAATGTGGGTGTAGGGTTTACCGTTCAGCACCACCTGGCTGCGGCGATTGCCTTCCGGTTTGAGCAGAATGGGGTTCATGTCAACGTGCGCGGGGATGCCGGCGGCCTCGGCTTGGGCGATGGTGGCCCGGCCAATTTCGTGACCTTCGGGCGTAACGCCGGCATTGAGGGCCATGTTCTGGGCCTTGAAGGGAGCCACACGATAGCCGTCTTGGGCAAAGATACGGCAGAGGGCCGTGACCAGGATGGATTTTCCGGCGTTGGAGTGCGTGCCCAAGATCATTAATGTTTTGGCGGTCATGGTTTAGAGGGCGGCCTTAATATAGTTTTGTAAACTGGTATCTATTTTGGCGGTCAGATAATCGGCATGGTTCAAATTTTGCCCGCCGGAATTGGGATTGACAAAACCAATAGTTTTCATCCCGGCTTTATTGGCTCCCGCGATGCCGTGCGGCGAGTCTTCAAGCACAATACATCTCTCCGGTTTTACGCCCAATCTGGCTGCGCAAATCAAAAATATTTCGGGATGCGGCTTGCCGTTGGTCACTTCTTCGCCGCTGACGGTGGCGTTAAAATAATTGGCCAGTTGCAGTTTTTGCAAAATAAGGTTCACGTTTTGGCGCGACGAAGCCGAAGCAAGGCCGATTTTGAAGTTGTTTTGCCGCAAAAAGTCAAGCAGTGCCGGGATTCCGGTCACCGGCCCCAGGGTGGCGACCTTTTGTAAGGCTGCCGTGACGCTATCTTTTTCCTGGCTGATTAACCAATCCACCGCCTGGGGCAGGCGATGATTGGTTTTGATGATGGGCCACATCTCCCGGCTGGAAATGCCAACGTAAGCGTGAAGTTCTTCATCGGTAATGAGAATATTGAGTTCGGTGAGGATGCCTCTGACGATTTCTAAGTAAAGGGGTTCGGTATCAATGATCACCCCGTCCATGTCAAAAATAAAACCTTTAGCCATTTTCCTGCTCATTTTCGGCTTGATCATGACCAACGTTGCAACTCTATAATATTGCCTTCGGGATCGGTGACATAGACCACCGTAATCTGGCCTGCGCCGGGAATCTCTACGGTGACCCTCTGCCCATACGTGCTGCCGCCCGCAGCCAGCACAGCCTGTTGCGCTGCCTCAACGTTGTCTACGGCAAAGGCAAGGTGCGCAAAACCGGGCCGGTTGATGGCGGTTTTGGGCCGTTCTTGGGCCTGGTTGTATTGAAAGATCTCCAGCGTGGGGCCTTCATCGCCATAGCCGGGGAGTCGGAGATGGACTCCCTGAATTTTGGCGCCGGGCACGCCGGTGCAATCTTCCAGCCACTGGCCGGAGAGGTCTCGTTCCGGCAGAACGGGCGCGCAGCCAAAAACTTCCCGGTAAAATTTAGCCAGGTTTTGCCAGTTGCGGGCAACGATGTTGGTGTGGACAAACTTGGTTTCAAAAGCCATTTTTGATCTCCGCTCCTATTTGCATACTGCGCCCTCTCTACTGGAAGAAACCAACTTGATATATTTTGACAAATAGCCGGTGGTTATCTTGGGGCCGGGGCATTGTCCGCTCTTTTCCAACCCTCTTTTGATTTTGTCGCTGTTCATAAAAACCACCCTCTTCTTTTCTGCGGGTTAAGGATTAGAGTTTACCACTCACGCTGGCTTCGGCAAAAGTGGCCATCTGGTTTAACGTGGCCGTAGCCGCGGCTACCACCGGCATAGCCAGGGCCGACCCCGTGCCTTCACCCAGGCGTAAATCCAGGTAGAAAATGGGGTCCAAATTTAGATGCTGCTGCATAATTTTATGGCCCGGCTCCACGGAACGATGAGCCGCAATCATGTAGTCCCGGCTGAGGGGAGCCAACGCAGCGGCAATTAAGGCTCCGGCGGTGGAAATAAAGCCGTCCACCAACACCGGAATACGGCGAGCGGCTGCGCCTAAAATCACCCCGGCAATCGCGCCAATTTCAAAACCGCCCACTTTGGCCAGTATATCCAGCGGGTCATGGGGGTCAGGCCGGTTTTTCTCCAGGGCCTGGTGAATAACAGCCACTTTAATTTTTAAGGTGTCGTCGTCAATGCCTGTGCCCCGCCCGGTCACTGTGGCGATGTCTGTTCCGGTCAACACGGCGCAAATAGCGCTGGACGGCGTGGTATTGCCAATGCCCATATCGCCCGTGCCCACCAGGTGTAGCCCTTTTTCTATCTCGCGGGCAACCGCAGCGATACCGGTTTCAATAGATTGGATGGCCTGGTTGCGGGTCATGGCCGGGCCTTGGGTAAAATTGTTGGTGCCGGGCGCGACCTTGGCTCTGATTAAGTCGGGATGCTCAGGCAAATCAGCCGCAACGCCGGCATCGAGCACCACCACTCGCGCCCCGGCCTGCCGGGCCAGCACATTGATGGCCGCGCCTCCGTTGAGAAAGTTGAGCACCATTTGCCGGGTGACTTCTGAAGGATAAGCGCTGACGCCCTCGGCAGTGACGCCGTGATCACCGGCGGCCACAATGATGGCCCGTTCTGCCAGCGGCGGGTCAATCCGCCCGGTGATCCCGGCCATTTGAATAGAGAGCGTTTCCAGGCGGCCTAACGCCCCGGCCGGTTTGATCAGTTGGGCCTGGCGGTCTTGGGCCGCGGCCATAGCCTTTTGGTCTAAGGGGTTGATGACCGTGATGGTTTTTTCCAGCATGAGGATTGGCTCCTTGGGAAATTGTGAATTATGAATGATTAATTTTTGCTTTTCGGAATTGGCTGAATTGTTGAATCGTGGCATCGCTGGGCGTAGGCCCTGGCTTCGTCACATTGTTCACATTGCCGGCCAGGGGGGCACAAGAAAAAGAAGTGATTCTGGTTCAGTAGCTTGCGGGCGGTTTGCACAACGTCTCTTGACTTCATCAGTTGGGCGGTGGCGTAACCCACTTTACCAATCGTCGCCAGACCCCTGTTTTGTAAAAAAGGGGCTATTTTCACAAAGTTCCGGCAGCAGTGGTCAATGAAGGGCACTTCTTTAATTGTCTCCTGACCATTCTCCACTAACTGAACGGTCTTGACTCTGCGATAAGGCACGTGACTGAGCGACTCGCCCAGATGAATGGTGGTATTGGCGCTGTGGTCTACGCCTAAAAGCAGCACCCAGCCGTCATTTTGGTACACTTGACCGATGGGGCTGTTGATGCCTTCGGGGTCGGCCAGCGGGTGGGTGGCCGTGATCTTTTGGGCCAAAGGGCCTTGGGCGGCAAAGGCGCTGTTGGGGTGAATACTGCGCAAAACGCCGGGCATGCGCCAAAAGGTTTCGGCCACAATCCCCATATCTGAGGTAGGGGTTGAGTTTGGATCGTACAAACCATCTCCGTCGGTCATAGAGGGCATCACCAATGTTCCGGACGGACCAATAACACTTTTAAGGGCTTGAATGACTCCCGGCGGGCCTTCGGCAATCCACCCGACATTTTTTAGAGAGATGTGGACAACCAGGGTGATGTTTTTGGCGACACCTAAACGCAATAAATCTGTTTGCAACTGTTGGACGGAAACGATAAGGCTCATTGCGGTGATTTTTGGTCTTTTTGGCCATCCTCAAGTTCACCGTCTTGCGGAATCCCGGAAACCAAATTTGCTGCCGCGCCGGTGAGGTGGTCGTAAGCGGCCCAGGTGATCAGCTTGCCCGCTAAATGCCCATTTTTTGCCTCAACCATTATCTCGGTAATGGAACAATTGTGATTAGGACTATTGCCCTGCCAAGCCGCGTTGCTGTTTGGGCAGAGATCTTTTAAAACGTAGGTAAAAACGCCCCCGTGACCCACAATGAGAATATTTCGGCCATGTTTGCCTGCCACAATTTGCTCAAGGCCGGTCCGTACTCTATCCCAGAGCATGAAATAGTTTTCCCCACCAGGGAATGATGACTCAGGTTTGCCGTTCAACCAGTCTACCGTTATCCGGTGATAGATGGCCCAATTCTCAGGCGTTGGCGGCTGGCTTTCTAAGATGCCGGGGTTAACCTCGCGGAAGTTCTCAATAATCGTCACGGGCAGCTTGAGGGAGGCGGCAATAATCTCGGCGGTTTCCCCGGCCCGTTTCAGGGGCGAGGCATAGATTTCGTGAATATCCCTGGTTTTAAAATAAGCAGCGGTTTGCTGCGCTTGCAGAACTCCTTTATCGGTTAGCGAGTAATCAACCTGTTTGTGCGAGAATTCTTTGGTGATATTGGCCCGATTCTCGCCATGCCGGACCAAATAGAGTCGATTCATCACTCGTACAACCTCATCTTGGTTTTCTGTCATTTGGCTGGCCTGGCGGCTGTACACTCAAGGCCCACTGCCCTGCCGGATCGCGGTAAAGTTGGGACTCGACTCCAAAGACGGTTCGTAAGTGGTTGGTTTCCAAAACTTCAGCGGCGGAGCCGGCGGCCCAGACCCGACCCTCATTGAGAAGAATCAGCCGGTGGCAGTAGCGAGCCGCCAGGCCCAAATCGTGAATGGCCAGCAAAGCGGCCAGATTATAGCCCAGCACCAAGTTCTGCACCATAGCCAAAACTTGATGCTGGTGGTTAATGTCTAAATTAGCAATGGGTTCATCCAGCAGCAGAACGGTTGGCTCCTGCACCAGGGCGCGGGCAATGAGCACGCGCTGTTGTTCGCCGCCGGAGAGCGTGTTAAGCAAACGACCGCGAAGCAACTGTAGGCCCAGCAGGGTCAGGGCCTTGTCTACGGCTGCCGCATCTTTGCCGTTAAAAGGAGATAGCCAGCCCCGGTGAGGATAACGCCCCATGCGCACCACGTGCTCGGTAGTATAAGGCCAGGCCGCGTTGGCCGATTGGGGCACCCGGCCAATGTGTTGGGCTACTTGCCGGGGCGACAATTGCCAAATATCCTGGCCGTCCAGCAGCACCTGCCCTTCTTGGGGTTGTAGCAGGCGGGCCAGGGCGCGCAGCAGCGTGGTTTTGCCTGCGCCGTTAGGCCCAATCAGACCAATCAATTCGCCGGGATAGAGGGCCAGGTTAATGTTATGCAAGATTGTCTTGCGCCCATTTACGGCGTAGGCGCAGGATAAGGCTTGTGTTTCCAGACGAGGGGGGGAAGTTTGTTTTTTCATCTCAAATCATCCTACTCATACTGCGTATCAGGTAGAATGCTGTGCGCAATAAGCAACACGCCGTACGAATCTTAGAACATCTCCCGGCGCGTGCGGAGCAAATACAAAAAGAAAGGCGCACCGAGCAGCGAAGTCAAAATGCCCACCGGCAATTCCACCGGGGCCATGATGGTGCGGGCGGCGGTGTCGGCGATAACCAGCAATAACGCTCCCAGCAGGATACTGGTGGGGATCAGAAGCGCGTGAACAGGACCCCACAGCAGGCGGGCAATATGGGGCGCAATCAGGCCGACAAAACCAATGATACCGCTGTTGGCCACAGCCGCCGCCGTGGCCAGGGTGGCGCAAAGTACAATCAACAAGCGCACCGGCCGGACGGACACGCCCAAACCCTGGGCGGTCTCTTCGCCAAAGGCCAACACATCTAATGGACGGGCCAGTAAACCCAGGCCAAGCAGACCCACGGCAATGTAGGGCAGAGCCAGCCATAAGTCGTCCCAACTGCGCCCGGAAAAGCCGCCCATTAGCCAAAAGAAAATGTTCACAAAGTCATGGTCATTGAGCACCAAAAGCAGTGATACTCCGGCGGAAAAAGCCGAACTCAGGGCGGTCCCCGCCAACAGCAGGGCCAAAATATTGGTTTGGCCGCTGACTTCGCTGATGGTGTAGGCCAGAATCACCGCCAGCATCGCCCCGGCAAAGGCGGCCAGGGACACCGGCGCAAAACCCAGCCAGGCAATCGTCCAGCCAAAAGCCATGGCCAGGGTTGCGCCTAGGGCCGCTCCACCCGACGCGCCAATCACAAACGGATCGGCCAGGGGATTACGAAACAATCCCTGGAAGGCGGCGCCCGCTCCGGCCAGCGCCGCGCCCACCAGGGCCGCCAACAAAACCCGCGCCAGCCGAAAATCCCAGACAATGGTGTGGACAGCCGGGCTGACCGCTTCCGGCGAAATTTGTGGGTTAAGCGCAGCCCACACCTGGCCCGGCGTAATGGAAACCGCGCCCAGGCCCAGGCTAAAAAAAATGGCCAGGAGCAGCAACAGGCTTAACAGCAGAGTGGGCCAAAGGTAATCCCGGCGGATCCGATTAGAATAAATCTGGGTAGAGGTCACGGGCTATTTCTTCCAGAACATCAACTACGCGCGGGCCGGGGCGGCTCACTGCGTCGCCATCCAAGATGTAAATTTGCTCATTTTGCACGGCGGCAATGTCGGCCCAGCCGGGGCGAGTGGTGATTTGTTCAATCGTCAGTTCATCGCTGTGGTTAGCCGGGCCAAAGATAATAGTTGGATTACGTTCGACAATGGTCTCGGCGCTAACCTGCGGCCAGTCCTCATTCACGTCGGCAAAAATGTTCTTGCCCCCGGCAATGTTGATCATCTGGCCGATAAAGGTGTTGGGACCGGCCGTCATCAGGGGGTCGTGCCATACCTCATAAAAAACAGAGGGCCGGGTGTCGGCCGGAATAGTATCCACTTTGGCGCTGACGGTTGCTACCCGGCGGCGCATTTCGGCGGTCAGAGCCGTAGCCTGGTCAAGATGGCCGGTTGCCTGGCCGACCATTTCGATATTGGCGTAGATGTCGTCGAAAGTAGCCGGGTTGAGGGCCAGTACGGTTAAGCTGGCTTGTTCCAGCACCGGGATGATCTCATCCTGCGAATCGCTGGCCAGCACCAGGTCCGGTTCCAGGGCCACAATGGTTTCTACGCTGAGCGACTTGTTGGTAATCCCGCCTACCGGCTCGCGGCTGGTCGCTTCTGGGGGATAGTTGCAGTAGCTGGTTACGCCAACTACCTGGTCGCCGGCCCCAACGGTAAAGAGGATTTCGGTATTGCTGGGCAGGAGCGAAACGATGCGCTCTGGCCTGGCCGGAAGCGTGACTTCGCGGTCCAGGTCGTCGGTCAGGGTGAGCGGAAATGCGGCCGCCGGAGCGGGTGTTGTTTCTGGCGGCGATGATGATGGCGCGGTAGTTTGGGTACAACCCCCGCTGAGCAGCGCCAGCAGGATGATGGCGGTTAAGCTAAAAATTGTATTGAAACGATTGATGATTTTCATTGTTCTCCTCAGTCTCAGCAGATCCAAAATGTTGTTTGGAGTGGGCATTTTAATGCCTAAAAAAACGCACTGAAGTGCGGACTACCAGCCCAAATTTGGACCTACTGAGTCTTTATAGATTGGCCAACCAAGAAGAGGAGAGAGGAGACCAAAACAAAAAAGCCGCCGGTTGGCGGGCTGAAAACTTCTGGGTTCCGGCCTCGCCCCCCTATTCCTCGTAGGTGGTCACGAGACGATAACGCAACAGGGGAGTGTCGGACTTTCTTGCCGTGGAGCAAGATTACCGTTGCGGGACAGTGCCGGCCTTGAACCGGCTTCCTCTACGCGAGCGCGCACCCGGTGGGGGCGCTGTTACGTTTTGTGATTCAATTGTAGCTTAGAAAATAACACAGGTGGTCACATTTGTCAAACGGGTCAGGAGCGATATGATTAGGGACAAATAGAATTTTGTTAGCGCAAAGGAGTCAAACCTATGGACATTTTAGACCTGATGCAAAAACGATACAGCGTGCGGGCTTACCAGCCTGATCCGGTAGCGGAGGACAAGTTACAAAAAGTGCTGGATGCGGCCCGATTGGCCCCCTCGGCCTATAACCGACAGCCTTTTCAGCTTGTTGTTATCCATACGGCCGGTCGGGAGGCGGAGTTGAAGCGCGTCTACCACCGCAGTTGGTTCAGCCAGGCCCCGTTGGTTATCTGCATGTGCAGCCTGCCGGGACAGGCCTGGACGCGCCGGGATGGTCAGAATTACCATTACGTGGATGCGGCCATTGCTATGGACCATTTGATTTTGGCCGCTACTGCCCTGGGTTTGGGCACGTGTTGGGTGGCGGCCTTTGACGTTCAGGCGGCCCGTGAGGTGTTAGGTTTGCCGGATGACGTGGAGCCGGTGGCCTTTACCCCGCTGGGTTATCCGGCTGACCAACCTGGCGCAAAAGAGCGTAAGAACTTGGCAGACTTGGTGCGGTACGAAGGCTGGGCCTAAGTTGGTTGAGGTTGGCTCGGCTTGAACGTTGGCGTTTTTAAGTTTGGGGGAGGTTAAAATGAGACAGATGGGCCTGGACTACCTGGTTATTGTGACGCGGTTGTAGGCGTAGCCGTGGGGTTTGGCGTGGCCCGGACGTACATCGAACCGGGCTGGCCAGAGGCCACCTGCGGATGGTAGCCGGTCACTAACTGGCGCACATTGCTACCGTCGGCCTCGGCCACGTAGATGGCCTGTTTGCCGTCCCGGTTGGAGTCGAAAATAATAGATTGGCCGTCCGCGGTGAAAGAGCCGGTCACCTGCCAGGGAGCATAGTCGGCCAGGAGCGCGCGCTGGCTACCATCGGCGTTCATCACATAGAGGGTGGTGTGGCAACAAGGCTCTTTGTAGCCCAAGCGAATCAACAAGCGCCGGCTATCAGGGGAGAAGTAGCCGGTGGCATCCCAATCCGCGCCTTCGCTGGTGTCTACAATTTTTTGCTGTAGCGTGCCCCCGGCCCCAACCAGGTACACCTGGTAAATCTGGTTGCGCTTGTCGTAAGCCAGCAACCATTGCTCGTCAGGCGAGGAACCTCCCCAACTGGTATACTCGCTGGGACCTAACACTTCTTTTTGCTGCGCCCCGTCAGGGCTGATCAAGTACAGGTAATATTCGTCGGGCTGCTCGGCCCGATCCAAACGGGTGTAGGCCAGAATCCATTGGTCGTCCAGAGTGAACCGGCCGTAAGCCTGGTTGCCGCTGAGTAACCGCTGCTTTTGCCCGCTCAAGGCGTCTGCAATATACAAATCGTAGGGGTCAGCAGTGGTTTCTCTGACCTGAATAAAAAACTTCTGGCCTGAGTTGGAGACACCGGCGGGCCAGACCGCATCCACCCCGTTGAACAGAGTCATTGGCTGGCTGCCGTCGGCATTGGCCAGGTATAACGTTTCGGTATCGCCGTTGTCAACCCGATAGGCCAGCCGTTGGCCGTCGGCCAGGAGATCGGGGGAGTAGGAGTTGTTTGAGCCACTGGTGATAGTCTGGTGGTCGCTGCCGTCACTATTGACCACATAAAGGGTGTATTCATCGCCTCGTTTGACGCTCAGGGCCACTTTTTGCCAATCCGGGCTCCAACTTTCCGAAATGTAAGTCGTCGCCCCGCTGACCAGCGTGACCCGGTTTGAGCCGTCGGCAGCCATCACCATCAGGTGGTAGTCATCCTTGTTGTTCCAGCGAACCCGAATCTTGTCTCCCTCTTTGGAGAAATAGCCGGAGGCCGAATCCTTATCACTAACCATGACCTGCCGGTTGCTGCCATCAAAGTTCACCAGGTAGAGGCTGTCTTTATCGTTTCGTTCCAACTGCACGATGATCCGCTCGCCATCGGGTGAAAAGCGGCCAGATACATTATCTGCGCCGCTGGCCAGAAGGTATGGCCCTGCTAAATCGAGCGTGGTGGCATATAGGCTTTCGGTGTTGCCTTCTTTGACCCGGTAGAGAAAACGGTTGGCCGGCGGAGTGGCACCAGGCAACGGCGCGGCTGGCAGCGGTTTGGTGGCGGCAGTTTCGGGCGTGCTCACCGGGGGGGCCAGGGCTGTTTCTGGGGTGGTGGCTTCTGATGTGGCCTGGGGGGTGGTCGTTATCCCGGCAATCAATAAGGGCGAGGTGGGGGTGGTTCTGCCGCCAAACCGGTTGAGCAGAAGAGTGCCCAGGCCGATGGCGGTCAGCAAAACCAGCGCCAATAGACCCGCGCTTCCCAGCAACAAGGGTATCAGCCAGGGCTTGCGTTTTTTTTCGGCGATAGTTGGGAGTGGGCTTGATGTTGGCGGCGTGACCCTGACTCTGGTGACGCCCAGGGCCTGCTCCGGGATAACGCCAGACTCGGCCACGGCCTGGTGGAGCGCCTCGGCCAGTGCGCCGGCGGTTTGGTAGCGGTCGTCCGGCTCAGCGGCCAGGGCCTTGAGGATAACGCGCTCCACGGCTACGGGGATGTTTGGGTTGATGGAGCGCGGCAGGGGTAGCGGCTCGGTGACGCGCTTGAGCACAATGGCAAAGGGCGTTTCGGCGTCGTGGGGAATCTGGCCGGTCAGCATCTCAAATAGAATGATGCCCAGGGCGTAAATGTCGGTGCGGTGGTCTACCGCCGCCCCTCGGCCCTGCTCCGGCGACATATAAGCCGGGGTGCCGATACCCACGCCGGTGCCGGTCAATTTCACTGAAGATTCAGTCATCTTGGCCAGGCCAAAGTCGGTGAGCAAGGCCCACTCGCCATCCATCAATACGTTGCCCGGTTTGACATCCCGATGAACGATACCTTGCTGATGGGCGTAATCCAGGGCGGCGGCAATTTGGCCAATAATGTTGACGGCCTGCTGCAAACTCAATTCTGGCCCCATTATGGCTTTAAGCGTAACCGCTCCTTCCACATAACGCATGGCAATATAACTATTTTGGTTTTCCTGACCGGAGTCGTAAACGGGCAGGATGTTAGGATGATTCAAGTGGGCAATGGCTTTGGCCTCGCGCTCAAAACGCTCGCTGAAGCCGGGTTGCTTGGCGTGAATGGGGGGCAGCACTTTAATGGCTACGTAACGGTCCAGACCGGGCTGGTAGGCTTTGTACACGGTAGCCATGCCACCTTCGCCGATTTGTTCGATGATGCGGTATTGGCCCAGAGTCTGGCCGATGAGGTCGGTCATGGTCTACTCCCAGGGTAATGGTGAATTGTGAATGATTAATAGGGTGGTCCACAATTCTGTTGACACTTTTTTACCTGACGAATGACGACTGACGAACGAAAAGCCCCAAATATTCACGACTTTTCCG